>NZ_NHNZ01000102.1:0-68216 GCF_002727095.1 Halorubrum sp. C191
TAACTTTCACTAGGCACTACTGCGCCGGTCCGACGAGGCTGGGGAGGCGTGAGGTGCTGTGCTGGGCAGAGGGGGACTCACCGGGGCGCCGCGAGGCCGGGGCTTCGGAGGTGGCCGCCGCCGATCTGCTACCGGCTACTTACAATCGAGGGGCCGGAGTTATAACGGCGCGAATCGACCTTGCCAATTAGTTCCAAGGCACTAACGGTCGGAGTTTCGGGTCCGCTCCCCGTCGATCGCCTCCGTTTTTAGTATCTGGTCTCGAACTCGAGGTATGACCCGAATCGTCGCCGTCTCCGGCAGCCGGAGCGCGGCCAGCACCACGCGGGCCGCCCTCCGCGTCGCGCTCGACGCCGCGGCCGACGCCGGCGCCGAGACGGACCTGATCGACCTGGCCGCGGTCGACCTCCCGCTGTACCACCCCGAAGAGGACGCCCAAGGCGACAGCGAGGCGCTGAAGCGCCGCGTCCGCGAGGCCGACGGCGTCCTCGCCGGCACGCCCGTCTACCGCGGATCCTACTCGTCGACGTTCAAGAACTTCCACGACTTCTGCGGCTCCGACGAGTACGCAGATACCGCCGTCGGCCTGCTCGCGACCGCCGGCGGCGGCTCCTACGGCGGGACGCTCGAACACCTCCGCTCGACGTTCCGGAACGTCCACGCGTGGACGGTCCCCCACGAGGTCGGGATCCGGGGCGCCTCCTCGAAGGTCGAGACAGGCGGACCGGGAGACGCGGACGCCCCGGACGACGGTCCGCGGATCACCGACGACGACCTCCGCCGGCGCACCGAGCGGCTCGGACGGGTCGTCGTCGAACACTCGGAGCGGCTGCGGGAGTGAGACCGGTCGCGGCCCCGCGGTCGCCGCGCTCGACGCGCCGCAGCCGGCAGGGATTTGCCCCGCGAGACCGATCGTCCCCCGATGAGCCGTATCCGCCCGGACGAGCTGGACGAGCGCCTCGGCACGGACGACGAGCCGTTCCTGCTGGACATCCGCCCCGAGTCGGACTACGGGAGCGGCGGGATCGACGGGAGCCGGAACGTGCCCGTGTACGACGACCTCCGGAGCGGCGACGACGCCGCGCTCCGCCGCCGGCTCGACGAGATTCCCGACGACAGCGAGGTCGTCACCGTCTGTAAGATGGGGATCGTCGCCAAGCGCGCGACCCGCGTCCTCGACGAGGCGGGCTACGAGGCGTCGACGCTCTCCGGCGGGATGAGCGGCTGGAACGGGTACGAGCGGGACTCGCTCGGGTACAAGCTCCGGTCGCTGTGGTGGCGGCTGCGCGGGTGAAGTCGATCGCGTCTGCGAGTTCGTCACCGGCGTCTCGCGACCCCGCCGTCGACACCCTACGACCCCGCCGTCGACGCTCCGCGACCCGCCGGGCTTTTGCCCGGCTCGCGTCTACGTCGCCCATGACCGAACCGGGTGACGACGACCGTGTCCGCTAACCGGAAGGGGGACCGCCGCGAGCGCGAACTGGTGAACGCCTTGGACGAGGCGGGCTTCGCCGTGATGCGCGCGCCGGCCAGCGGCTCCGCGACCGAGCGCGAGCTCCCCGACGTGCTCGCGGGCGACGGCGAGACGTTCTACGCCATCGAGGCGAAGTCGAGCGCGGGCGACCCGATCTACCTCACCGGCGAGGAGGTAGAAGCGCTGTTGTTCTTCGCGCGGAACTTCGGCGCGAAGGCGCGGATCGCGGTGCGGTTCGACCGCGAGGACTGGTACTTCTTCCACCCCGGCGACCTCTACACCACCGACGCCGGCTCGTACCGGGTGAAAAAGGAGAAAGCGCTGGCCGACGGCACCGACTTCCCCGAGTTCGTCGGCGAGACCGAGAAGGTGACGCTCGCGGAAGTCGGCGACGACGGCGACGCGACCGACCCGGAGACCGAGGAGCGGCGGACGATCTTAGAGGCCGTCCGCGACGGGCACATGCCGGTCGCGGACGCGCTCGACGTGCTGTGACGGTCGGCGCGGCCGCCTTCCCGGGTCGCCTCGACGGCCCGCGGACCCCCTCGCTTATGCCTCGCCGCGTCGAACCCCGGGACGAATGAGCGAGGACTTCGGCCTGCTCGAACCGGCGGACCAGCCCGGCGACGAGTGGGAGAAACTCGACGTCTCCGACACCGAGGCCGACCGGATCGCCCGGCGGCAGGACCGCGAGTTCGACGAGTTCCGCAAGCGGATCAAAGACACCGAGCAGTTCAAGCTCCAGGAGTCGGTGTTCGACGACGCCACGCTGGCGGCGGTGTACAAGCTGGTCCAGGACGGCTACGTCGACGCCTTCGGCGGGCCGGTGTCGACGGGGAAGGAGGCGAGCGTCTTCGAGGCACTCGGCGGGCAGGCGGGCGAGCGGCCGGAGCCGGGGTCGGAGGCGGCCGGCGGCGGCCCCGAGGGCGTCACGCCCGAGCGCGAGGTCGCGGTGAAGGTGTACCGGATCAACTCCTCGAACTTCCGGCAAATGCGCGACTACCTGGAGGGCGACCCGCGCTTCGAGGGCATCGCGAGCGACAAGAAGGCGGTCGTGCTGGCGTGGACGCGCAAGGAGTTCGCGAACCTCTCGCGCGCGCAAAAGGCCGGCGTCCGGGTCCCGGAACCGATCGCGGTCCAGCGGAACGTCCTCGTGATGGAGCTCGTCGGCCACGCCGCGGAGCGCGCAAGGCGGCTGAGCGAGGTCGACGTGGAGAACCCGGAGACCGCCTACGAGGTCGTCCGCGAGTACATGCGCCGGCTGTACGGTGCCGGCCTGATCCACGGCGACCTCTCGGAGTACAACATGATCATCCACGACGGCGAGCTGGTGATCATCGACCTAGGGCAGGCCGTGACCGTTCACCACCCCAACGCCGGGGAGTTCCTCGCCCGCGACTGCGAGAACGTGGCGACGTTTTTCACCCGGCAGGGGCTCGACGTCGACCCTGACGACCTCCGCGCGTACGTGACGGAGCC
Source organism: Halorubrum sp. C191 (assembly GCF_002727095.1). Taxonomy (NCBI): domain Archaea; kingdom Methanobacteriati; phylum Methanobacteriota; class Halobacteria; order Halobacteriales; family Haloferacaceae; genus Halorubrum; species Halorubrum sp. C191. The sequence goes on from NZ_NHNZ01000102.1 coordinate 2,954, forward strand.
CGAGGCCGACCCGACCGGGGAGCCGGCGTCGGGCGGGAAGACGGAGTCGAACGCGGAGGCAGACGGGAAGTCGACCGGAGCTTCCGACGAAGCGTAATTCGGGGCGCTTCCGTCGCGGCGTCGAGGCTCAGACCTCGCGGGCGTAGATCGCGGTCGGATAGGTTTCCTCGGACAACCCCTGTACGCGGATCAGTCCCCCGGAGTCCGCGTCCGACGCCGCCGGTCTGATCTCCATACGCGTCGCTCGCGGAGTCGACAGAAAAACCTCATTCCGATGTGACACGCCTTCGGACGGACAACCGGCCGGAGACCACCGTCACGCGGCCACACGGCGCCCGCCGCGGAACACTCTTAAAAGGCTCCGCCGGGTACTCCGTGATATGCAACACGTGACGGTTCCGCAGGACCGGATCGGCGTCGTCATCGGCGCCGGCGGCGAGACGATGCGAGAGATCGAAGAGCGGGCGAACGTGCGGCTCGACATCGACTCCGAGTCCGGAAGCGTCGCCATCGAGGAGCGCGACGACCCCGTGGCGGCGATGGTGGCCCCGGACGTGATCAAGGCGATCGGCCGCGGCTTCAAGCCGGAGACCGCGCTGTCGATCCTCGACCACGACCTCCGGACGCTCGACCTGGTCGACCTCTCCGAACACACTCGCAACGACAACGACCTCCAGCGTAAGAAGGGCCGGATAATCGGCGAGAACGGCCGGACTCGGGAGCTCATCGAGGAGCTGTCGGGCGCGAACGTCGTCGTCTACGGGTCGACCGTGGGCGCGGTGGGGCAGCCCGAGGAGCTGGAGGTGGTGCGGCGCGCTGTCGGAATGCTGCTCGACGGGGCTCCGCACGGCGCGGTGTACTCGTACTTGGAGCGCATGTCGAACGAGCTCGACGACGACGTGAGCTTCAACGCGCCGCAATAACAGAGAATATCTTTTTCCCGTTGCGGCCGCGGTCGCCTTTCGACTAACGACGACCTCTACCGGGATACGCTGATCTCCGCCAAAGCCCCAGCCTCGTCGGCCTTCCTTCAGTCGGCCGACTCCGGCGAAGGACCTCCGGTCCATCTGGCAGCCGACGCGTTGCGTCGCCGACCTCGCGCGTGCTATCCGGCCGTAGAGCGGCCTCGCAGGCACGCGCCGCCGTAGTTTGGCGCCGCTCAACCTCGGCCTCAACGGTCGAGTTAGCGTACTATATAAAGGGTCGTGTGAACGCACCGCATACTGGCCGATACTCCCCCACCGTGTTGCGATTTCGCACGACCTGAACAAAGGGTTTATATAGAATCACAAACAATCAATGGTCGTAATGTCACAGCGCCAGCGGATGGGCAATCAGCCCATGATCGTACTTTCCGAGGAATCGCAGCGAACATCCGGAAAGGACGCGCAGAACATGAACATCACGGCCGGCAAGGCGGTCGCGGAGTCCGTCCGCACCACGCTCGGCCCGAAAGGGATGGACAAGATGCTCGTCGACTCCGGCGGGTCCGTCGTCGTCACGAACGACGGCGTCACCATCCTGAAAGAGATGGACATCGACCACCCGGCGGCCAACATGATCGTCGAGGTCTCCGAGACGCAGGAGGAGGAGGTCGGCGACGGCACCACCTCCGCGGTCGTGGTCGCCGGTGAGCTCCTCGATCAGGCCGAGGAGCTCCTCGACCAGGACATCCACGCGACGACCCTCGCGCAGGGGTACCGTCAGGCCGCCGAGAAGGCCAAGGAGATCCTCGACGAGGAGGCCATCGACGTCTCCGCGGACGACCGCGACACACTCGTCGAGATCGCCGAGACGGCGATGACGGGCAAGGGCGCGGAGAACTCCAAGGACCTCCTCGCCGAGCTCGTCGTCGACGCCGTCCTCGCGGTCCAAGACGACGACGGCATCGACACGGAGAACGTCTCCGTCGAGAAGGTCGTCGGCAGCTCCATCGACGAGTCTGAGCTCGTCGAGGGCGTCATCGTCGACAAGGAGCGCGTCGACGAGAACATGCCCTTCGCGGTCGAGGACGCCGACGTGGCGCTGTTCGACGGCGCCATCGAAGTGAAGGAAACGGAGATCGACGCCGAGGTCAACGTCACGGACCCCGACCAGCTCCAGCAGTTCCTCGACCAGGAAGAGGAGCAGCTTCGCGAGATGGTCGACCACCTCGTCGACATCGGCGCCGACGTCGTCTTCGTCGGCGACGGCATCGACGACATGGCCCAGCACTACCTCGCGCAGGAGGGTATCCTCGCCGTCCGCCGCGCGAAGTCCGACGACCTGAACCGCCTCGCCCGCGCGACCGGCGGCCGCGTCGTCTCCAACCTCGACGACATCGAGTCGGACGACCTCGGCTTCGCCGGCTCCGTCGCCCAGAAGGACATCGGCGGCGACGAGCGCATCTTCGTCGAGGACGTCGAAGAGGCGAAGTCCGTCACCCTCATCCTCCGCGGCGGCACCGAGCACGTCGTCGACGAGGTTGAGCGCGCCATCGATGACTCGCTCGGCGTCGTCCGCACGACGCTGCTCGACGGGCAGGTGCTGCCCGGCGGCGGCGCCCCCGAGGCCGAGCTCGCGCTGCAGCTCCGCGACTTCGCCGACTCTGTCGGCGGCCGCGAGCAGCTCGCCGTCGAGGCGTTCGCCGACGCGCTGGAAGTCGTCCCGCGCACCCTCGCCGAGAACGCGGGTCTCGACCCCATCGACTCGCTGGTCGACCTCCGCTCCCGCCACGACGGCGGCGAGTTCGGCGCCGGTCTCGACGCCTACACGGGCGACGTGATCGACATGGAGGCCGAGGGCGTCGTGGAGCCGCTCCGCGTCAAGACCCAGGCCATCGAGTCCGCCACCGAGGCGGCCGTCATGATCCTCCGCATCGACGACGTCATCGCGGCCGGCGACCTCAAGGGCGGCGGCACCGACGACGGCGGCGACGAGGGCGGCCCCGGCGGCGCGCCCGGCGGCATGGGCGGCGGCATGGGCGGCATGGGCGGCATGGGCGGCGCGATGTGAAGTTCGGCTAACGCCTTCACCCCTACCCCGACCGCAGCTGTTCCGCTGGACCGCTTCACCGATCGACCGTCGCGCGCCCCTTCGGGCCACGACGACACGCGATTTTTATCGACGCCGACGCTCCAGCGACGCGACCGTCTCGCTCCCCGTCAGTTACGATCCGCGCTAGCGACACCCACATTCGGTCCGCGCTAGCGACACCCACATTCGATCCGCGCGACACGACGGTAACACCCGCGTAACCACCGGACGGCGGTGTCAGCGAGCGGTTAAGTGACTCCCGCCCGTTCGTTCTCCCGACGAGGTTCTCACGTTTACGATGCCACAGCAGAAAGCCGACTACGCCGACGACACCGAGATCAACGCCGAACTGGACGAGCTCCCAGACGACGAGACCGTCGAGGAGACGGTCGCGAACTTAGCGGAGCGCGGCTTCGACGTGCTCGTCGTCGACGACGCCGACGAGGCGCTGGAGACTGTTACCGCCCAGATACCAGACGAGGCCTCGGTGATGAACGGGCACTCGACGACGCTCGAAGAGATCGGGTTCGACGAGTTCCTGAGCGAGGGCGACCACGAGTGGGAGAGCCTCCCGGACCAGATCTGGAGCATCGACGACGACGCGGAGCGACAGGCCGCGCGGCGCGATTCGCAGACGGCCGACTACTTCCTCGGTGGGATCAACGCGGTCGCACAGACCGGCGAGCTCGTCGCCGCCGACCTCTCCGGCAGCCGGATCGGCGCGTACCCGTTCGCCGCTGGCAACGTCGTCATCGTCACCGGGATCAACAAGATCGTCCCGACGCTCTCGGACGCCTTCGATCGGCTGGAGTCGGTCGCGTACCCGCTGGAGAACGAGCGCGCGCAGGAGGCGTACGGCGCCGAGTCCGCGATCGCGAAACAGCTCGTCTACCGGCGCGAGACCGAGGAGGGCCGGACGACGGTCGTTCTCGTGCGCGAGCAGCTCGGCTACTGATCTCCCGCGGCCGCGCGATACACGCCGACAGAGCACACGATTTCTCCCTTTGGACGACCGCCAGCCCCCACCGTGCGACGCCGAGACGGTGAGACTGTAACCCGTCCCCGATCCTCCGAGGACCGCCGCGTCGGTTCCGCGGTAGCGCCACGCTCGGCGGTTTCGAACCTTTCCCTTCTCGACGGCCTCGCGGCTCGCGGAGTTGCTCGCCGCGAGGATACGGGCCGGGAGGGATTCGAACCCCCGACCGTCCGGTTAAAAGCCGGACGCTCTCCCTAACTGAGCTACCGGCCCAGACGAATCGCCGTAGGGGCAGCCGACTGATAAACGTTTAGAACCGCGGAAGGCGTCGGCGTCGCCACCCGAAACGGTTTCCGACCCCCAGCCGTCGCCGGGAGCATGCCATTCGACATGCGCGCGTTCGCCGCCGAGCTCTGTCGCCACCGGTCGACCGCCGGCGAGGAGGCGGCCGCGGCCGCGTTCGTCGCCGAGCGGCTCGCCGACCTCGGCTTCGAGACGTACGCCTGGGACGCCCACCCCGCCGTCCTCGCGGACCACCCTTCCTTCCCGGACGACCTCGACGCAGCGGCCGTCGACGGGCGGCGCAGCGTCGCCGGCGTGCTCGAACTGGGCGGCGCGGGCGACGACGGTGGCGCGAGCGACGGCGACGACGCGGCCCCCGAGTCCGCCGCCGCCGACCCGGTCCCCACGCTGGTCCTGAACGGCCACCTCGACGTCGTGCCCGCGGAGGCGGCGGAGTGGTCGAGCGACCCCTTCGAGCCGGTCTGGCGCGACGCGTCGGAGCGAAACGCGGACCCGGCCGCCGCCGACGAGGGCTGCGACACCCTCACGGCCCGCGGCGCGGCCGACATGAAGTGCGGGCTCGCGGCCTGCGTCGGCGCCGCCGTCGATGTCCGCGACGGGGTCGCCGACGGCGCAGTCGACCTGCCGCCGTCCGGGCTCCGACTCGTCGTTGAGGCCGTCGCCGGCGAGGAGGACGGCGGGTACGGCGCCGCGACCGCCGCGCTCGCGAACCCGTACCCCTTCGAGCGCGACGCGGCGATCGTCGCCGAGCCGACCGAGCTACGTCCCGTCGTCGCCTGCGAGGGGTCGCTCATGGCCCGGATCGAGATCGACGGCCGGAGCGCCCACGCGGCCACCCGGTGGCGCGGCGAGGACGTGCTCCCGCGCTTCGAGGCCGTGCGGGAGGCGTTCGCGGACTTGGAGACCGAGCGCGGCGAGTCGGTCTCGCACCCGCTGTACGGGTCGTTCGCTGTTCCGTGGCCGGTCGTCTGCGGCCGGGTCGAGGCGGGCTCGTGGGCGTCGACGGTCCCGGCGACGCTCGAAGCGGAGTTCCGGATCGGCGTCGCGCCCGGGGAGACCGTCGCGGAGGTGGAGGCGGCGTTCCGCGAGCGCCTGGACGATGTCGTCGACGCCGACCCTTGGCTGCGCGATCACCCGCCGCGGTTCGAGCGGTTCTCCGTCCAGTTCGAGCCGGCCGAGGTCGCCGTCGACGAACCGGTCGTCGAGGCGGTCCGTGCCGGCCTCGTCGCAACGGGGCTCCCGGACGTCGAGCCGCGGGGCGCGACGTACGGCGCCGACTCGCGACACTTCGTCGCGGCCGGGATCCCCGCGGTGCTGTTCGGGCCCGGTACCATCGACGAGGCGCACTACCCCGACGAGACGATCGCGTGGGAGGAGGTCGTCCGGGCACGCGACGCGATCGCCGCCGCCGCAGGACGGTTCGCGCGCGACTACGCGGCGTAGTCGTCCGGTGACGGGCAGTTCCTACCGGTCGCCGTCGAGGTACTCGTCGACCGCGTCGGCGACGATCGACCCCGGATCGACGCTCTCCATCGACGCCCGTCGGCGCAGCTCGACGTACGTCTCCGCCGGGAGCCGGACCTGAAGCCGACCGAGTTCGACCCCGGCCTCGCTGACGGCGGCCTCGACCTCCGCGCCGTCGTTGACCGCGGACGCGATCGCGCGGACCTCCCGCACTGTGAGGTCGCCGTCGATCGTCGCCCACGCGAGCAGGTAGCGGTCCCGCCCGCCGAGCCGCGCGACGTGTTTCGCCGCGCTGGGGGCGATTCGCCCGTTGGCGACCTGCCGCCGGATCGCCTGCGGGAGGTCGTGGACCCGCGCCCACTTCCGGATAAACGCGACGCTCACGTCATCTCCGGCACGTTCGGCGGCTTCCTTGTACGACCCGACACCGCGGACGAGCGCCGCGCAGGCGGCGGCGCCGCGCAGCATCAGGACGTTGTCGTCGTCGCCGACGTCGCCGGCCGCGAAGCGGCCCACGGTCCTCGCGGCCTCGGCGACGCTGTCGGGGTCGTTCGGGTCGAACCCCACCGCGTCCGCGGCCCGGTCGCCGGTCACCGACGGGTCCGACCGGACCACCGGTTCGCCGACGGGGGACCGTCGGTCAGCGCGTGACTCCTCGGTCATACACACACCTTCGGGGCCGCGGATATAAACGCCGGGCACCGGGGCGGAACTCGCTCGAACGCCGGACGCGCCGGATCGCCGGGAGTCGATGCGCTTCGCGGTCCGGACCGGTCGTCGGCGCTCGACGCTACTTCGGGGTCCGGGCCGCCCCGTCGTCCCCCTCGTCCGTTCCCCTCGCGTACAGGAGGTACGAGTACGCCACGGTGACCGCGGCGGTCGCGAGCGCCGGGCCGACGAGGAAGTACACGGCGTACTCGCCGGCGAAGAGACCGACGGCGGCGATCGCGGCCGAGAGCTTGAACAGCCGAGCACCGAGCGCGTGGGTGCGGTCCCAGACGGCGTCGTCGCTGAGCGTCCACGGCGTCCGGATCCCGAGGAACCAGTTCGGCTCGACGTGCGGGAGCAGGGTCCCGAGGTAGTAGAACAGCGCGGCGCCGCCGGCGGCCGCGACCGTCGTCACGTCGACCGCGTAGCCGAGGTTGACGGCGAGCACGGCGAGGTGGAGGGCGACCAGGAACGCCGTGAGGACGACGACGAACCGGTCGTAGTGGACCCGGAACGCCGCGACGTTCTCCCGCAGGGGATCGATCCGCGGGAGCACGGCGAACAGGCCGATCAGTCCGACCGCGAGCCCCGGCACGAGCCACATCCCGGCCGTCCGCGAGAGCGTCTCGGTCGGCTCGCCGGCGGCGTTCCACCGCGTTACCATTCGCTGCGGGAGGTCCGGCGCGACTGCGAGGCTTGCGGCGGCGCCGACGGCGACGAGGAGGACCGCGACGCCGAACCGGAGCCGCGTGGAGAGCACGGATTCGGAGGGCATGCGGCCGGAGACACGCGCCGAACCGATAAAAGGTACCCACCCGTGCGACTCCGACCCGAAGACCCCGGCGCGACGCAACCCTTACCGGTCGTGACCGCCAACTCTGGCCATATGACCGACGAACGCGACGACGACGGCCACGAGTTCTCCTCGGGGCAGGGCGTCGACGCCGACTACGACGCGTTCACGCTCGACCCGCCGGAGCTCGGCGAGGACCCGAGCCGCGTCGACCCGGTCGACTCCCGGGTGCTGACCGAGGAGCTGGACCGCCGGAACATCGGCAGCGAGGACGTCGACGTCGAGCAGCTGATCGACGTGGGCCTCTCGTACATGGGGATCAACCGGTTCGAAGAGGCGACGGAGACGTTCGAACGCGCCGCCAACTTCGCCGAGGAGGACTCGCTGGAAGCGCAGGAGGCGTGGGTGAACAAGGGCGCCGCCCACGCCCAGTTGGAGGAGTTCGACCAGGCGATCGGCGCGTATCAGGAGGCGCTCCGGATCGACGAGGAGTCCGAACACGCCGCGACCGCCGAGACGAACCTCGCGTACTCGCTCTGGGAGTCCGGCCGGAGCGAGCAGGCGCTCGAACACGCCGAACGCGCCGTCGAGACCGACCCGCGCTTCGCGGAAGCGTGGTACAACCGCGGGTTCCTGCTGGTCGAGCGCGGGCTCGCCGAGGACGCGGTCAAGTGCTTCGACAACGCGATCCGCCTCGGCTACCGCGACGCGGGGGTCCTCGAAGAGAAGGCGCGCGCCCTCGAGGAGGCCGGCGAGCACGAGCAGGCCGAGGAGGTCGCCGACCGCGCCGAGGAACTCCGTCGCGAGGCCGAAGAGCAGATGGTCGAAGAGCAGACTGGGCAGGCCCCCGGACCCGGCGGGCAGGGTCGTCAGGGCGGTCGCGGCGCTCCCGGCGGACAGGGCCGTCAGGGCGGGCAGGCCGGCGGCGGGCGGGGCGGCGACCCCGAGGGCCCGGAGCGAGAGCTTCAGGGCGAGGGGCCAGAGGGCTTCTGAATGCTCCTCCGCGAGCGCGAGACCGCCGAGGGACGGCTCGTCTCCGTCTGTGATCCGGACTGCCTCGGCGAGACGTACGACAACGGCCGCGCGACGATCACCGTGAGCGAGGAGTTCTACGGCGGCGACGACGCCGTCGAGGCGACCGCCGAGGAGGTCGTCGCGGGACTTCAGCGCGCACAGGTCGCGAACATCGTCGGCACCGAGGCGGTCGGCGTCGCCGTCGACGCGGGGCTCGTCGACGAGGAGACCGTCTTGGAGTTCGAGGAGACGCGGCACGCGCAGTTGCTCTGGCTGTAGCGGCGCACCGCCGCCCGCGTCTCGCCGGGATCCGAACCGGCTAAGGGCGCGGGCGACGAGGCGAATCCGATGAGACGACTCACGCGGAGCGAACTGGCGTCGCGGGTGGGGCCGCGGCCGCCGTCCGACGCCTTCTGGCGGCGCGCGATCGACCGCGGGGAGGCCGCGCTCGGCGTCGGCGCGGACGCCGTCGGCGAAGGCGCGGCCCCGGGCGACGAACCGGACGACGGACCGACGGAGCCGCTCGACACGGGGGACATCGTCGACGTGGGCGACCACGCCTTCGTCGTCGTCGACGCCGACCGCACCGAGAGCGGCGGGCGGATCTACCGGATCGAACTCGTCGCCGACCGCGAGGGAGACTGAGGATCGGGAGACGGATCGACTCGGAAGACGGGCCGGACCGGGTGGCGAAACCCGATCAGAGCCCGGCGACGTCCTCGATGGCGTCGGTGAGTTCCTTCACGCTCTCGACGGTGTGCTCGCCCATGTGGCCGATCCGGAACGTCTCCTCGCCGAGGTCGCCGTAGCCGTTCGAGAACGCCATGTCGTACTCCTCGCTCACTTCCTCGATCGTCGCGGCCACGTCGATCCCCTGCGTGTTCTCGATGCAGGCGACCGTCTGCGACTCGTACCCCGCCTCGGGGAACATCGCGAAGTGTTCGTCGGCCCAGTCGTGGACGTACTCCGTCATCTCGCGGTGGCGCTCGTCGCGGGCGCGGTGGCCCTCCTCTAGCATGCGTTTCATCTGCTTGCGATACGCCAGCATGATCGGAATGGCGGGCGTCGAGTGGGTCTGTCCCTTCCGGTCGTAGTAGTCGATCGTCCGGCGGAAGCCGCCGTACCACGAGGAGTCGCCCTTCTCGACCTCGCGGTCGTAGGCGTCGTCGCTCACGACGCAGACCGCGAGCCCCGGCGGCATCGCGAACGCCTTCTGAGTGGACGCGAAGATCACGTCGATGCCGTGTTCGTCGATGTCGACGTAGTCGCCGCCGAGCGACGAGACGGCGTCGACCGCGAAGTACGTGTCCGGGTACTCGGCGATCACGTCGCCGATCTCCTCGACCGGGTTCCGCACGCCGGTGGACGACTCGTTCATCACGCCCGCGACCATGTCGTACTTCGCGTCCGCGGACTCGATCGCCTCGCGCACGTCCGCGGGTTTGACCGCCTCGCCCCACTCGTACTCTAGCCGGTCGACATCCTTGCCGAGCCGCTCGGCGACGTTGGCGTAGCGCTCGCTGAACGCGCCGCAAGTCGGGACGAGGACGTGCTCGTCGACGAGGTTGAGCGTCGTCGCCTCCCAGAACTCCGTGCCGGAGCCGGTGAGAATCACGACCTCGTGGTCGGTGCCGAGGAACTCCTTCGTGTCCTCGACGATAGTGGTGTACAGGTCGGTCATCCGGTCCATCCGGTGCCCGAACATCGGCTCGGCCATCGCCTCGATGACGTCGTCGCGGACCTCCGTCGGGCCGGGGATGTACAGCGTCTTCTCGTCGTAGTCGTCGCGGTATTCGCGTTTCTTCGTCACGGGATCCACCTGTTAGTTCGTACCGGGACGCGTGCGGGTATGTTCCTTGTGTTACGTTCAAAAACCGGGAACGCCGGCGCCGGGCGCGACCGGCGGCGGGCCGAGGCGGCACCGCGGTGGAGTTGCGCGGATCAACCGTCTTTATAGGCACAGAGCAGAGAATCATGGTATGATACACACACCGAGAGTCGCAACCGCCCGGGGTGGCCCGCCGTGAGCGGCGACGAGGAGCTCGCGAAGGACCTCGGGCTGGTCTCGGCCATGACGATCGGGATCGGCACGATGATCGGTGCGGGGATCTTCGTCCTCCCCGGACTCGCGGCCCGCGAGGCGGGCCCCATCGTCGTCGTCTCGTTCGTCGTCGGCGGGATCATCGCCATGGTGAACGCCTTCTCCGTCTCGGAGCTCGGGACCGCCATGCCGCGAGCCGGCGGCGGGTACTACTACGTCAACCGCGCGCTCGGACCGCTGTTCGGGTCGATAGCCGGGATGGGCGACTGGATGGGACTGGCGTTCGCCTCCGCGTTCTACAGCATCGGATTCGGACAGTACCTCGCGACGCTCGCGCCGATCCCGGGCGTCCTGTTCCTCACTGACATCCAGATCGGCGCGCTGATCGCGGGCAGCCTCTTCGTCCTCGTCAACTACGTCGGCGCGAAGGAGACCGGCGGCGTTCAGACCGTCATCGTCACCGGACTCCTGATCATCCTCGGCCTGTTCGCGATCCAGGGCTGGCTCTCCTTCGACTACGCGACCCTCTCCGGGACCGGCGGCCTCGCTCCGATGGGATACGGCGCGATCCTTCCGGGCACGGCGCTGGTGTTCGTCTCCTTCCTCGGGTACGCGAAGATAGCCACCGTCGCCGAGGAACTGAAGAATCCCGGCAAGAACCTCCCGCGGGCGGTCATCGGCAGCGTCGCCATCGTCACGGTGATCTACGCCATCCTCGTCAGCATCATGCTCGGCGTCGTCTCGTGGCCGGAGCTGAGCACGGACGCGCCGCTGACGCAGGCCACCGAAGTGGCGTTCTCGGGCGCGTACACCCCCGCGGTCACCGCGATCGCGGTGACGATCGTTACCGGCGGCGCGCTGCTCGCGACCGCGTCGAGCGCGAACGCGTCGATCCTCGCGTCGGCGCGGATCAACTTCGCGATGGGACGCGACAAGATCGTCACGAACTGGCTCAACCAGATCCACCCGCAGTTCGCGACGCCGTACCGGTCGATCCTCGTCACCGGGATCATGATCATCGTCTTCATCGCGGCGCTCGGCCAGGACGTCGAGATCCTCTCGAAGGCAGCGAGCGTGCTCCACTTGGTCGTGTACGCGCTGATGAACGTGGCGCTCATCGTCTTCCGCGAGGCCGATATCGCCGAGTACGACCCCGACTTCGAGGTCCCCTTCTATCCGCTCACGCCGATCGCGGGGATCGTCTTCTCGCTCGGCCTGCTCCCGTTCGTCGGCGCCGTCGAGGTCGCGCTCGCCGGGGCGTTCATCGTCGCCGCGGTGCTGTGGTACTTCCTGTACGCCCGCCGGAAGGTCGAACGCACCGGGCTCCTCGGTCGGTGGATCCTCGACCGCTCCGAGGACCTGCCCGAGCAGGCCGTCTCGGCGGCCACCTCCGTCCAGCCGAGCGGCGGCGACTACCGCGTGATGGTGCCGCTCGCGAACCCCAAGACCGAGGAGCACCTGATCACGCTAGCGTCGGCGATCGCCAAACAGCGCGACGGGACGGTCGTCGCGGTCAACATCGCCAACGTCCCCGACCAGACGCCGCTCGAGGCGGCGCGCGACCGCGGCGCCCACGAGGCGGCACACGGTCTCCTCGATCAGGCCCGCGAGGACGCGGAGACGTTCGGCGTCGACGTGGAGACCCATGTCGTCTTGTCGCACCGCGTGTTCGAGGAGGTGTTCGACGCCGCCCGCACCTACGGCGCCGACATGACCGTGATGGGCTGGGGCGAGGACTCCCACGGGGCGCCGGGGCGCGCCGAGTCCGCGATCGACGAGCTGGCGTACTCGCTGCCCTCGGACTTCCTCGTGTTCCGCGACCGCGGGTTCGACGCCTCGCGCATCCTCGTGCCGACCGCGGGCGGTCCGGCCTCGGACCTCTCCGGCGCCGTCGCGAAGATGCTCCAGACCGAGTTCGGCGGCGAGGTCACGCTGCTCCACGTCGCCGAGGACGGCGAGGAGGAGGCGGGCCGCGCGTTCCTCACTGAGTGGGCCGACGCGCACGACCTCTCCGACGCCACGCTCCGGATCGAAAGCGGCGATGTCGAGAACAGCATCGAGCGCGCCGCCCGCGACGCGACGATGCTCATCATCGGCGCGACCCAGAAGGGACTGCTCTCGCGGCTGGTCAGCGGGTCGCTCGTGTTGGACGTGCTCAACGAGGTGGAGTGTTCCGTGCTGCTCGCTGAGCCCCGTAGCGAGCGCGGTTTCTTCGACCGGCTCTTCGGCGGGGGTGCGCGGGAAAACGACGTCACCAGTGCGGAGGTTTCCACCGGAGAAACCGGCGTCACGCCCGACCCGTCCACGCCGGAGGTCGACGACTCGACGAACGACGCCTGATCGCTGTCCGCGTGGACGCCGCCCGCGAACCGTCCCCGCCGGGCGCTCGCGCCTCTCCTACGCCGACCGGTCGAGCCGGCGGACGACCGACCCGATCAACACCGCCACCGGGATTATTTCGAGTCGTCCGACCCACATGTTTATTATCAGCATCGCCTTCGCCGTGCCGGGCATGGTCGCCCCGGTGACTCCCGAGTCGAGGCCGACGTTGCTCTGTGCGCTCATCACGTCGAATATCACGTACTCCAGCGGGTACGTCGGCGGAAGGACCCGAAGGAGGACCGCGACGCCGATCACGAGGAACGTGATCCACAGCAGGAACACGACCGTCGCCTCGGTGTACTCGCGCTGCGCCTGCGCCTCGCTGAGGCGTCGGTCGCCGATCTGGAGGTACCGGATCGCGGCCTGCGGCCGAAAGATGTCCTGTATCTGCCAGACCGTCCCCTTGACCAGCGTGACGACGCGAATGAGCTTGATCCCGCTCACCGTCGACCCGGCCGCCGCGCCGGTGAGCATCCCGAGGCACGCGAACAGCGTCGGGCCCGCGGTCCAGACGCGCTCGGTGCCGTTACCGACCGACGCGCTGCCGAACCCGGTGTTCGACGTCGCGGAGACGAACTGGAACAGGCTCACCCGAAACGTCTCTTCGAGCGTCGGGTACTGCCCGTTCGCGTAGAGGATCGCGGTCAAGACGAGCGACCCGGCGCCGAACCAGATGAACACCCACCGCGTCTGGAGGTCGGCGTAGAAGTTCCGCAGTTCACCCTTGAAGATCAGGTAGTGGATCGGGAACGCGATGCTCCCCGCGACCATGATCGGGACCGTGGCGTACTCGATCAGCGGGCTCCCGTAGTGGCCGATCGAGTCCGCGTGGACGGAGAACCCGCCCGTCGCGATCCCGGTCATCCCGTGGTTGATCGCGTCCCACAGGGGCATCCCGGCGAGGAGGAACAGGGCGATCGAGCCGAGCGTGAGACCGAGGAAGATCTTCCAGATCTCGCGGACGGTCGTCACGATGCTCGGGTGGATCTTCTCGGACCGCGCCTCGCTCTCGTAGAGCGTGTACGAGCCGCTGCTCCCGCCGGACCGGCGAAGGATCGCGACCGTCAAGACGATCACGCCGACGCCGCCGACCCACTCGATGAACGACCGCCACCAGTGGATCGCCCGCGGGAGCTCCTCCTCGACGGTCGCCATCGTGAGTCCGGTGCCGGTGAAGCCGCTCATGCTCTCGAACACCGCGTTGAGGGGATGACGGAAGGTCGCGGTGGTCGGGTCCATCGGCGGCGTGTTCGCCCACGCGGGGAACGGGTCGACGTGGATCGTCCACGCGATGAGGACGAACGGGAGGCCGCCTAAGATTCCGACGAGCGCCCACGCCGTGGCCGCGGTAACCATCGCCTCGCGCTTCTCCGGCGGGTCGGCACCGCGGTACCGGCGGACCAGCGCGGTGCCGATCCCCGCCATGATGACCGCGGAAACCACGAACGCCGGTACCGTATAGAACTCGCCGTTGACCGCGGCCACGACGAGCGAGATCAGCATCATCAGCGAGACCGCTTGGATGATCCGACCGACGTCGCGACCGACGGTGTCGTTTTTCACCTTCATGACTCCCTCGGCCCGGGGGGACTCCCCCGCGACAACGGTCGACTGGTCACAGGCTCACCCCGTTCGACCCGTTCTCTTGGTCCTCGTAGTGACCGAAGATGTCCGTCACGTCCGGCGTCGCACCGGTACCGGAGTAGACGGTCAGCAGGTCGCCCGTCTCGATGCGGGTCTGTCCGCGGGGCGTGATCGGCGCGTCCGCGTCCTCCCGCTCGATCGCGACGATGAGCGTCTCGTCGCCGACGAGCCCCTCGTCGTCGGCCTCGACGAGGGTTTTCCCGGCGATCGGTGCCTCCTCGGCGACCGTGATCTCGAACACCTCGGCGACCTCGCCGACCCGCATGTAGTCGACGATGGACGGCCGGTCGACCGACCGGAACAGCGACTCGGCGATGAGTCGCTGCGGGTTCTGCATGGTGTTCACGCCGATCTGGCGGAACAAGTTCATGTGTTCGGGGCTGTGGACGACGGAGACGACGTCGGGGATGCCGAGCTCCTGCGCGAGCAGCGAGACCATCACGTTGGTCGCGTCTTGGTCCGTCGTCGTGATGATCGCGTCCGCGCGGTCGCTGCCGGCGTCGACGAGGGTCTCCTTGACCGTCGCGTCGGCGTTGAGTACCATACAGTCGTACTTGCTCGCGATCTCGTCCGCCTTCTCCGGATCGTTCTCGATGACGACGACCTCGTATCCGGCGCCCGTTGCGATTCCGATGAGCGGCGTTCCGATGTCGCCGGCTCCGACGATGATGATGTACATGTCTGTTGTGTGTTCCCGTCAGCCGTCGTCCTAGGCGCTCTCCTCGGCGTCGCCGTGGAGGCGTCCGAGGTAGTGCCACCGATACTGCCCGTCTCCTTCCTCCCTCGCGGGATCCCAAGCGACCCTGTACGCGAAGGGGCCGCGCGCACTCCCCGTCTCGTCCGGCCGCTCCACGACCGCGAGCGTGTATGCGCCGTGGTCCTCCGTGCGGACGAGCTCTTCTCCGGGTCTCGACTCGATCGCGTCCGTCAGCGTCGGATGCTCTCGAAGGAGTCGCTGCGCGTAGTGAATGACCTCCCTGAGTTGCGTGTCGTCGTACCCTTCGAGCGCGTCGACCACGTCGTCAGAGACGCTTCCCGGCGGATCTGTGTGAGGTTCTGTCATGGTTTGTGCGTGTTGCGACCGCGTCGATCCCGGGCGATGTGGGCCGGGTGTCCGACCGCTGCCCACGCCAGCGACGCTTTCGATACGGGATCTATAACCCCCAAAATTTTCGCTGAGTCATAAATATTGGCTTTCTATTTTTTCCAAACCGGGTTACTGTCCTGTCTCGGTCCTTCTGAGCCAACCGTTCCGGCCTCCCGACGCGGGTACGAGAAATCATTTGTACGCGCTGGCCGTCGTTCGAACATGGGACATCGCATCGACGAGATCGACAAGCGCATCCTCTACCACTTCGCCGCGGACGCGCGCAACACCGCCACGTCCGACGTCGCCGAGGAAATGGGAGTGACGCCGGCGACGATCCGAAACCGGATCGACCAGCTCGAAGAGCGCGGCATCCTCCGCGGCTACCCCGCGGACGTCGATTACAAAGCGATCGGCGGCTACATCACGTACCTGTTCAGGTGTACGGCGCCGATCCCGGAGCGAACGCCGCTCGCGCAGTCGGCGTTGGACGTCTCCGGGGTCGTCGGCGTCCAAGAGCTGATGTCGGGGTCGGCGAACCTCCTCGTCACCGCGGTCGGCGGGGACACCGACGACATCAACCACATCGCGGGGGAACTCTCCGACCTCGGACTGCGGATCGAAGACGAGAGCGTGATGCAAGGCGAGTACCACAGGCCGTACGACCCGTTCGGTCCCGAGACCGTCCCGAGGGGGCCGTCGCTCACCGACTTCATGAGCCTCGCGGGCGACGCCGAGGTCGCCGAGTTCACCGTCTCGAAGGGCGCCGAGATCGCGGGGAAGACCATCGAGGAGGCGGTCGCGGACGAACTGATATCGGGCGACTCTCACGTCGTCGGCGTCGAGCGAGACGGCGAGGTGCTCACGCCGAAGGGCGAAACGAGGTTCCAGGCCGGCGACGTCGTCTCGCTGCTCTCGCCCGCCCCCTTCGAGACGGGGTCGCTGGAGGCGTTCGGCTCGCAGCGGGAGTGAACGCGGCGCCGGCCCGTCGTCAGTCGTCCGGGAGCGGCGTTACCCCCAGTGCCAGAAGTGGTTGTCGTCGTCCTCGACCGGGTCGGTGCGCTCCCGGAGGGCGGCGACGTCCTCGGCGGTCGGCTCGTGGTCGTCGGGGAGCCGCTCCATACAGTCGAAACAGAGGAAGAACTCCGAGCCGTCGGTGAGTTCGAGCGTCAGCCCCTGCGTCGACTCGAACGCGAAGTTCCACAGGTCGCCGATCCCGCCGGCGATCCGCACGGACCGCTCGCACACGTCGCACGCCTCGGAGGCCATACGCGTCTCTCACGGGGTCCGCGGGGTAAGGCGTGTCGCCTCGGTAATTATATATCGCCGCTGTTTGGAGAGACGCAATTGACAGCTCTGCGGTGAACACCGCTCAATCAGCACCCACTCGTTTATAAGCGACTATCAGCAGACCGGCGGCGAACACTCCCAAAGCCCCAGCCGGCGAGGCGGGCGCACGCTCGCTGCGCGCCTCACTCGGTCGCTGTCGCTCCCTCGTTCGGTGCTTACGTCGCCTGCGCCCGCCTCGCCGGCTGCCCCTTTGAGTCCCACCCGACCGCAACCGCACGGCGCCTCACGCCTCCCCAGCCTCGCGGTTCGCGCTCTCCGAGCGCTCACCGCGTCCAGCGAGAATCGAAGATTCTCTGGCAGCCGGCGCGTAGCGCCGGCGACCTCGCGCGCTCCGTCGCGGCCGCCGAGGGCGGCCGCTCGCAGGCACGCGCCACCGTGAGGGATTCAGCGCTGCTCCGCGTCGATAACGTGTCCGTCGCTCGGGTCGAACCCGACCGCGACCGCGCCGTCGAGGGGGTCGACGGTCCGGACGAGCAGTTCGCGGTCGCCCCAGTCGAGCGTGACGCGCGTCGTCTCGCCGAGGAACTCCGCGCTGGCGACCGTCGCGCGCAGCGTGTTTTCGCCGACCGGAGCGGCGGTCTCGCCGCCTCCTGCCCCGCCCGCGCTCGCGACGCGCAGGTGTTCCGGACGGACGCAGAACGCGATCCGGTCGCCGACTTCGGGCGAGTTCGTCGCGGGCGCGCCCTCCCCCGCATCGCCGCCGCCCCCGGGTGCGACGCGGAGGGTCTCGTCGCCGCCGTCGACGTCGACCGCGAGTTCGCCTTCGCCGAGCGACTCCACGACGCGGCCCGCGAACACGTTATTGTCGCCGACGAACTCCGCGACGAACCGCGTCGCGGGCTCGCGGTACACCGTCCGCGGGGGTGCCACCTGCTCCGGCGTCCCGTCGTTCATCACCGCGACGCGGTCGGAGACGGCCAGCGCCTCCTCCTGGTCGTGCGTGACGTATATCGTGGTAATCGACAGTTCGGACTGGATCTGCTTCACCTGCGCGCGGAGCCGTTCGCGGAGCCGCGCGTCGAGCGCGCTCATCGGCTCGTCGAGGAGGAGCACGTCGGGGCCGGGCGCGAGCGCCCGCGCCATCGCGATCCGCTGCTGTTGCCCGCCCGAGAGGCTCTCCGGGTCGCGGTCGGCGGCGTCCGGCAGGTCGACCAGTTCGAGGAGTTCCGCGACGCGCTCGTCGCGCGTGACGCCGTCGGGCGGGTCGGCGAAGTTGAGCCCGTACGCGACGTTCTCTCCGACGGTCATGTGCGGGAACAGCGCGTAGCTCTGGAAGACGACGCCCACGTCGCGGTCCTCCGGGGGCACGCCGGCGACCGACTCGCCGCCGAACCGGACCGTCCCGCTCGTCGGCTCCTCGAACCCGGCGATCAGGCGGAGCGTCGTCGTCTTCCCGCAGCCGGAGGGACCGACGAGCGTGAAGAACTCGCCCTCCCGCACCCGGAGGCGCACGTCGTCGACCGCGGCCGTCTCGCCGTAGCGCTTCGTCACCCCGTCGAGTTCGACCGCGACCGGTGGGTCGGGCGCAGACTCCGACTTCGGTTCAGAGCCCACGGTGGTCACCCCCGAGCCGCTCGATGACGACGAAGCTGACCCCGGTGACGACGAGCAGGACGACGCCCATGGCGGTCGCCGGTCCGAGCCGCCGCCCGATGAACCGTTCGATCGCGACGGGCATCGTGTACGCGTCGGCGCCGGTCGCCAGCACGACGGTCGAGGTGAACTCGCCGATCGAGACGGCGAACGCGAACGCCGCGCCCGCGACGACCGCGGGCCAGACGAGGGGGATCTCCACGTCCCGGATCACCCGCGCCCGCGAGGCGCCGAGCGCCCGCGCGGACTCGACGAGCGAGCGGTCCAGCCCGGCGAGCCCGGGCGAGACGGTGCGCACGACGAACGGGTAGCCCGAGACCGCGTGCGCGACGACGATCGCGGCCGCGCCGCTCGCGGCGATCCGCCACCCCCCGATCTCGACGCCGAAGACGAGCCCCCGCAGGAGACCGAGCCCGACGATGATCCCCGACACCGCCAGCGGCGCCATCGCGGCCGCGTCGACCAGCGTCCGCCCGCGGTACCGCCGCGTGGTCAACACCGCGACGACGACGCCCATCGGGAGCGCGAGCAGCGTCGCGCCCGTCGCGAACGCGAGCGAGTTCCGGATCGCGGGCCACGGCCGCACCTGAAACGCCGCCCCCGTCTGCTGGCGCTCGACCAGAAATCGGTAGTGGTCGAGCGTGATCGCGCCGTCGCCGCCGGTCACCGACGCGAGGACCATCGACGCGATGGGCGCGAGGAAGACGACCCCGGCGACGACCGCGTAGGCGGCCAGCCCGGCCCGCGGCAACAGCTCGCGGAGCGTCGCGGCGGGCGGGGAGAGCGGGCGCCGGGGGAGCGGCCGAGCGCCGCGCGCGCCGGTCGACTGCCGGGCCTCGTACCGGAGGTACGCGAGCAGGACGCCGAGCGAGATCGCGAGTTCGATGATCGCAAGCACGGCGGCCTCGGCGTAGCTCAGGTCCCGCACCAACCGGTAGACGAGCACCTCGACGGTCACGAGCTCGAACCCCCCGAGCGCCAGGACGATGGGGAAGGTTCCGAAGGTGAACACGAACGTCAGCGCCGCGCCCGTGAGGACGGCGGGGTACACCTGCGGCGCGACCACGTCGACGAACGCCCGGACCGGCCCGGCGCCGAGGCTGCGGGCGGTCTCGACCGCGCTCGCGTCCACCGACTCCCACGCCGCGGTCGTCACGCGCGCCACCAGCGGCGCGTTGTAGAACGCGTGGGCGATCACCACCGCTTCAAGGGTGAACATGAGTTCGACCCGCGGGAGTCCGAGCGTCGCCAGGGCGGCGTTCAACGTGCCGTTCTCGCCGAACGTGGCGACGAACCCGACCGCCACCATGATCGACGGGAGGACGAACGGGACGATGGTGAGCGAGCGCAGGGTTCGCCGCCCGGGGAACTCGAAGCGCGCGAGCAGGTAGGCGGCCGGGAGGCCCAGGGCGACGCTCGCGACGGTCGAGAGGACCGCTTGGTACGCGGTGAAGCCGACGATCCCGAGCCGGCGGTCCGGCGAGAGGAACGCCCGCGCGACCGCGACCGGGGACTCGCCCGACAGCAGCCGGGCGAGCTCGCCGAAGTAGAACGGGTCGGTGAGCACCTCGGCGAAGGCGCCGAGGGTGACGGCGCCGTCGACGACGACCGCCTCAATCAGGACGGTCGCCGTCGGGTAGTAGAAGGCGACGACGAGCGCGGCGCTGGTGAGGACCGCGAGCGCCGTCAGCGCGCGCGCCTCGGCCCAGTTCCCGAGCCGAGACAGTCGCCCGTCGTGGTCGGTCACGCGCTCGGTCCCTCGTCGGACACGCGATCAGTTCCCGGCGTACTGCCGCTCCCAGGCCTCGACCCACGCGTCGACCGAGCCCTGGAGCTCGTCGTAGGTGAACGTCACCGGGTCGGCCGGCTCCTTCGCCAGCTCGGCGTAGTCGCTCGGCAGCTCCGCGCCGTCGGTCGACGGGAACGCGACGTTGCGCTGGGCGATTTCCCCCTGAACGTCCGACTCCAGCATGAACGACATGAACTCGCGGGCGAGGTCGGGCTCGTCTGCGTCGGCGAAGAGGGCCATCCCCTCCGGGTTCGCGTACGCCTGGTCGTTCAAAAAGCGGATCTGGTGCTTCTGGAGGTCCGCGCCCTCCATGTCCGCGAACACCTGATCGGTGGAGTAGGAGACGACGATCGGCGCCTCCCCCTCGCTCCACGCCGCGTACGCGTCGTCCCAACTCCCCAGCACGCGCACGTCGTTCGCTTGGAGTTCCGCCCAGTAGTCGAGGTAGTCGTAGTCGGGGTCGCCGTCCCCGCCCCCGACGGCCTCGCCGTCGCCGTCGCTCGCGACCCCGCCGTCGCCGAAGCGGCTGATCGTGTGGAGGAGGAACGCCCGCCCGGTCGCGGAGCCGCCGGGGTTCTGCGCGATGAGCGCGCCCGCGTGCTCGTCGTCGAGCAGTCCGTCGAACGTCTCCGGCGCCTCTGTGGTCGTGCTGTCGTACACGAGGCTGACGTAGCCGGTGTCGAACGGGACCGCCCGCTCGAACGGGTCGAACCGGAGTCCCTCCTTGACCGCGTCGCGCCCGTCGACGTCGCCCGCCTCGGCGAAGAGGTCCTCGTCGAGCGCCCCGTCGACGCGGACGAGGTCCTCCGTCGTGAGCCCGACGTAGAGGTCGGCGTCGATGCCCGCGCCAGAGGCGGCGCGCTCAACGTAGTAGTTCACCTCGTTGTCGGGCGTCGCCCACTCCAGCGTGGCGTCGTACCGGCTCTCGAACTCCTCTTTGAGCCACTCGCCGGGGCTCACCGACGGCGCGTCGATGAAGTTCGTGTACGTGGCGACCGTCAGGGTCGGCGTCTCGTCGCCGCCGTCGCCGCTCTCCGATCCGCCGTCGTCGGTTCCGTTGCCGCCGCCCCCGTCCCCGCCGTCGCCCCCGTCGTCGACCTGCTCCGCGCTACAGCCGGCGAGCGCGACGGCCCCCGCCGCCCCGGCCGCAGTCAGGAACCGCCGTCGGGTGTGTGGCCGAGCGCGTCGCCGCCGTGTCCTGCTTTCGTCGTCGGTCATCACTCGGTTGTTGTACTCGGTGGTTACATAAGGGATCCGGGTCGGGGCGACACCGATTTGCCCGTCGCGGCCGTCGAATTCGTATGAAGCAGCGTCCGACGAACGGATCTGCGGCGACGCCGCCCCCACGCGAGACGACCACCCGACGCCGCCTGCTCGCGGGCGGCGCGGCGGTCGGCGTCGCCGGGCTCGCCGGCTGTCTCGGCGCCCGCGACGGGCCAGTCCCGGCCCCCGAGGTGACGAGCGACCGGATCGACGACTGGCGACGGACCGACGAGTTCGAGCGGACGGTGTTCGAGCGGTCGTACGGTCCCGTCACCGTCCGGGCGCTCGAACACACGGGAGTCTACGAGTACGCGCCCGTCGCGGACGCGCTCGCCGAGACGCTCGGCGGGTCCGGGTCGCCGGTCGTCTTCTTCGCGACGCGGATCGACCTCCGGCCCGCCGTCGACCGACTCCCGGCCGAGATCGGCCGCGAGCGGATCATGCGCGAGGTGGAGGCGGCCGCGACCGACGCCTTCCGCGGGCAGCTCCGGAGCGCCGGCATCGAGAACGTCGAAATCGCCGACGAGGGGATCTCCACCGTCCGGTCCGGCAACACGGCGACCGTGTGGCGGCTGACCGGCGAGTACGCGCTCGACGGCGAGGTCCCGCTCCCGGACGGGACCGCCGCGGGACTCGATCGACCCCTCGACATCGGGGCCCGCCTCGGCGTCTGGCACGACGGAACCGACGTGATAGTCGCCGGCGGCGCGTATCCGACCGATCCCCTTCTCGACGCCTTCGACGCGGCGCTGCCGGACTCGATCGACGCCGAGAGCGCTGTGCGACGGCTCGCCGGCGCCGAGAGCGCCGAGGCGCTCGCGACCGACCCCGCCGCCTACGACGAGGACGTCTCGCAGTTGCTCATCTCGGTGGTGTGAGCCGACGGCCCCCCGGAGCCCCCCCGCTCGGCCCTCCTTCCGCCTCGAACCGACCCGTTTAATCGCCGTCGCGGGCTTCAGTCCCGTATGAGCCACTTCTCGGAGTTCGAAGTGATCCCCGCCGTCGACGTGCAGGACGGCGAGGTCGTCCAGCTGGTCGGCGGCGAGCGCGGGACGGGCAAGCGCTACGGCGACCCCGTCGCGGCCGCCGAGCGCTGGGTCGAGGCGGGGGCCGAAACCCTCCACCTCGTCGATCTCGACGGCGCGTTCGAGGGCGAGCGCGTCAACGCCGGCGCGATCGAGTCGGTCGTGGACGCGGTCGGCGGCGACGGCGCGGACGCGGTCGGCCTCCAGCTCGGCGGCGGCATCCGGGCCGCCGAGGGCGCGCGCGCGCTGCTCGACTTGGGGCTCGACCGCGTCATCCTCGGGACCGCGGCGGTCGAGACCCCGGAGATCGTCGCGGAGATCGACGAGACCCACCCGGGGAGCGTCGTCGTCAGCCTCGACGCGAAGGACGGCGAGGTCGTCGTCTCTGGCTGGACCGAGGGGACCGGGCTCGACCCCGCCGAGGCCGCCGCCCGCTACGAGGAACTGGGGGCCGGCGCGATCCTCTTCACGAACGTCGACGTGGAGGGGCAGCTGGATGGGATCGACCGCGAGGCGGTCGCGAGCGTGGTCGACGCGGTCGAGATCCCGGTGATCGCCTCCGGCGGCGTGGCGGCGGTCGACGACGTGGTCGCGCTGAAGGAGGCGGGCGCGGCCGCGGTCGTCGTCGGGACGGCGTTATACGAGGGCGAGTTCACGCTCCGAGAGGCACAGGCGGCCGCGGACGAGGTCTGAGCGCTCTACTCAGCCGGCGACGACGCGCTCCCGGCGGCGTCGCCGCCGACTACTCCTCCGGACGCTCGCGCTGAACGACTAACACCGGGCCGAGGAAGCGCTCGGCGATCTGCTCCGACGGCATCCCGAAGACGAACGTGGTGACCGACGGGTCGGTCTCGCCCATCACGACTGCGTCGTGCGACTCGGCCCGGCTCGCGATGTCGTCGATCGGGACGTCACCGGTCTCCACCACCAGCTCGACCCGGTCCGAGTCGACCCCGCGCTCGGCGAGGTCGCTTTTCACCCCGTTCAAGAACGCCTCGCCGTCGCCGCGGGACTCCCCCTCGTCGAGCGCGTGGTACAGCGTCACCGCAACGCCCGCGTCGGCGAACAGGCCGGCGACGAGCCGGGCGTTCCGGCTGGCGCCGACGGTCCCGCGGAGCGCCACGAGGACCGATTCCACACGGTCCGTGCTGTTCGGGACCAACACCGCGAGGCTGTCGTACTCGTAGCTGAGCCGGTCGACCGTCGTCTCCTTGTCGTGTGTAAACACGAGCCGCGTCTCGACGTCGGCCCCGGCCGCGGCGAGCCGGGCCGCGAACTCGTCGAGCTTCGACATGGCCTTCTCGCCGAACTGCTCGCGCGCCTGCTCGGTCGCGGTCTGGTCGGGGATCACGTGGTACCCGAGCAGCACGACGCGGGCGTTCGCGAGCAGTTCGGGCGTTCCGGTGGGGAGCGACTCCCCCTCCAACACCGCCAGCGGGACCAACACCGACGGCCGGTCGGGGTCGGGCCGCGCGTCCCCCCCGGACTCGGGCGGTCCCTCGCCGTCGGGTTCGGGACTTGAGTCGTTCTCGCCGGTCCCGGGCTGTGCCTCGTCGTCGTTCGCGGGTGTGTCGGACATCTTAGAAGTCACCTCTCAGTTCCACGTCGGTCGCGTAGTACCGGTACCAGCCGTAGGCGGCGACCATGATCGCGACGCCGACGCCGATCGACGCCGGCTGCATGAACGCGATGAGCGCGAAGCTCGCGACCCTGCCGACGGCGGCGACGGGGACCCCGGCCGGACAGCGGAACGCGGGCGCGTACCAGTCGGGCTGCTCGCGGCGGAGCCGGACCAGCGCCACGCAGAGCAGGCCGTACATCACGAGGTGGAGGAACGACGCCACCTCCGCGAGCAGCTCCACCTGTCCCGTCGCCGCGAGCACGACGATCGGGCCACCGGCGAGCCCCAAGGCGACGTGCGGGGTCCCGTACGCGAGGTTGACCCGACTCGCGGCCTCGGGGATGAGGTCGTCGCGGCTCACCGCGTACACCGCCCGCGACGCGCTGAGTATCGACGCGTTCGCGCTGGAGAACGTCGCCAGCAGCCCGGCGATCACGATGGCGAGCGCGCCGGGGAAGCCGACGAACTCGCGGGCGACCTCGACCATCGCGGTCTCGCCGAACTCGCCGAGCCGCGCGCTCCCGAACGCGCTCGTCGCCACGAAGATGGTGACGACGTAGAAGACGCCGACCACGACCACGGAGCCGACCATCGCCAGCGGGAGGTTCCGCGAGGGCTCCTTGATGTCCCCGGCGACCGTCGCGACCTGCGCGAAGCCGAGGTACGACGTGAACACGAGCGCGGCGGTCTGGAGAACCGGAAGCGCCCCGCCGGGCGGGAAGAAGCGCTCGGGGGTACTCTCGGCCCCGAAGACGCCCAGCGCGTCGAGGCTCCCGTAGCTCAGGAACAGCGTGAGGATAACGAGCAACACGATCACGATCGCGTTCTGGAGCGCCGCCGTGTTCTCCGTCCCGAAGACGCTGAGCGCGGTGAGCCCGACGCCGAACGCGACGCCGAGCGGGACCGCAGGGTCGACCGGGAGCGCGATCCCCGCCTCGAGGAACACCTGCCCGGCGTAGCTCCCGAGCCCGACGAGGTAGAACGCGGAGGCGAACACGAGCCCGAGCCAGAGGCCGAGCCCGACCACCGCGCCCGGGCCGGTGCCCAGCCCCCGCGAGATGAAGAAGTAGCCGCCGCCGCTGCGCGGCATCGCCGTGGCGAGTTCGGCGGCCGGCAGCGCGACCAGCAGGGCGACCACTGCGCCGATCGCGAACGACGCGGCGGCCGCCGGTCCGGCGTTCTCGGCCGCGAGCCCCGGGAACACGAAGATCCCCGCACCGATCATCGTGCCGATGCCGATCGCGAGGCCGCCGGCGAGCCCGATCGTCCGTTCGAGCTCTCCCTCTCCGGTGTCCGCGTCGACGGCGTCGGGGTCCTCGACGTCGGCGGGTGAAGGCGCGGTGTCGCGCGTCTCGTCGGGCTCGGGGCCGTCCATACGTGTAGAGACGCCTCCCCGACGCGACAAATATCCACCGCTGGCCTCGGTCTGACTGACCCGGCCCGCCTGCCCCAGCGCGGACCGGGACCGCCGCCGGTCGGCCGCCGTGGCCCCCGCGCCACCCGCAACCGACTTACGAATCCCCCGCGACGGGCCGGTATGAGCGACCACGACCGGACCGCGGCCGTCACCCGCGAGACGAGCGAGACGACCATCGAACTCACGCTCGCGGTTGACGGCGACGGCGACAGCGAGGTCGACACGGGGGTCGGCTTCTACGACCACATGCTCGAATCGTTCGCGAAGCACGGCCTGTTCGACCTCACGGTCCGCTGCGACGGTGACCTCGACATCGACGACCACCACACCGTCGAGGACGTGGCGATCTGCCTCGGCGAGGCGTTCGACGAGGCGCTCGGCGACAAGCGCGGCATCCGGCGGTACGCCGACCGCCGCGTCCCGCTCGACGAGGCGGTCGCGAGCGTCGTCGTCGACGTGGCGGGGCGGCCGTACTACGAGTTCTCCGGAGAGTTCTCACAGGAGTCTGTCGGGGAGTTCACCAGCGTCATGGCCGACCACTTCGCGCTCTCCGTAGCCCACAACGCCGGGCTGACGCTCCACGCCGCGGTCGAGCGCGGCGACAACGCCCACCACGAGGTCGAGGCGCTGTTCAAGGCGCTGGCGCGCGCGCTCGACGACGCCACCCGGCTCGACGAGCGCCGCAGCGACACGCCAAGCACGAAGGGCGAGCTCTGAGGCGGCGTCCCTCGGGGTCACTCGGGCGCGGCGAACTCGTTGTACTCCCCGTTGTGGTATACGAGCTCGCCCGTCTCTTCCAGCTCGTGGAGCAGGTCGAACACCTCGCTGTACGCGTGTTCGCGGTCGTACTCGACCGCCAGCCGCTGGACGACCACCCCCGGCGTCACCGCCGCGGCCTCGTGTTCTCGGACGATCCGGACCGCGAGCAGCCCGAGTTCCGCCCGTTCCGAGTCCATCTCGTGACGACGTTCGGCCGGGGTCGGCAAAACTGTCCGGGTCCGGGACGCGCACGGTTCGCGTCCCGTCCGGACTCGGTTCGCGTCCGGTTCGCGTTCCGCCGACAACTTATCACACTGCGAACCGTTGGCAGGGCCGTATGGAACTCCGCTGTGAGGGTTGTGCCGGCTGCTGCGTCGACTGGCGTCCGCTCGATCCGGCCGCGGCGGGCTCAGACCGCACCGGGCCTCGTCCCCCGCTCGACGACACCTACGACCTCGTCCCGCTCACCCGCGACGAGGTCGTAGGCATCGTCGACGACGGGCTGGGCGACGCCCTGGTCCCCCGACTGTTCGAGCCGGCCGAGCGCGACGAGCGCGTTCGGATCGACGGGACCGACCTCGCCGCGATCGACGGCCGCCCCGTCTTCGTCGTCGGCCTCCGGAAGCCCCCCAAACCGGTCGCACCGATCGGGACCGACGAGCCGCGCTGGCTCGGCGCCTGCGCCTTCCTCGACCCGACGACGCTCCAGTGCCGGATCCACGGCGACGACCGCTACCCGCGCACCTGTTCGAGCTACCCGGGTCACAACCTCGAACTCGACGCCGAGACCGAGTGCGAGCGCGTCGAGGCCGCCGGGGGCGGGGACCGGCTCCTCGACGACGAGCCGGCCGACGACCTCCCGGCGCCCGCGTTCGGCCCGCAGGCGCTCGGCGCGACGGTGTTCGCGTACCCCGACCCGGAGGACCTCGACGGCGTCGTCGCCCGGCTCCGCGACGGCGGGGCGACCGCCGACGACCGCGCCCGCTTCGCCGGCG
Source organism: Halorubrum sp. C191 (assembly GCF_002727095.1). NCBI lineage: Archaea > Methanobacteriati > Methanobacteriota > Halobacteria > Halobacteriales > Haloferacaceae > Halorubrum > Halorubrum sp. C191. Next base: position 30,193 of record NZ_NHNZ01000102.1, read on the forward strand.
CCGCCGTCGGCTCTCGCCCCGGATCGCTGTCGGTGACGCGCGACCGCATGGCCGAGGCTCGGGACGACGCCCGCGAGGCCGACTCGTGGGTCGGGTCCGCGATCCGCGAGTGGACGGAGCGCGCCGGCGCCGACGGCGAGCGGGTCGGCCTCGACCGCGACGCGCGCGACCGCCTCGCCCGCGTCGTCGAGGACGACGCCGGCGCGCCCGGCACGCCCGGCTGGGACGCGGAGCGATAGGGGACGCGCCGACCGTCCTCGGTCGTGTGTTCGCGCCGCCTTCTCGCGCACGCACACGCGCGTGAGGCTTACCCGTCTCCGGACCCTCCGTTCGAACATGGACGAACGAGCCCCGACTGACGAGCCGGTCGAGTACGCGCGAGAGGACGTGTCCGTCCTCGTCGTGGGCGCCGGCGCCGCCGGCGCGCGCGCGGCGATCGAACTCGCCGAGCGCGGCGTCGACGACGTGCTCGTCCTCGGGAAGCGCGGACACGGCGACGCCCACACCACGTGGGCTCGGGGCGGGATCAACGGCGCGCTCGGGACCCACGACCCCGAGGACTCGCCCGCGATCCACGCGGCGGACACCCTCAACGAGGGCCACCTGATCAACGATCCCGGGAAAGTCGAGACAGTGACCGCGCAGATGCCCGAGCGACTCCGCGAGCTCGACGACTGGGGGATGGCGTACTCCCGCACCGACGACGGCGCGATCGACCAGCGGTTCTTCGGCGCGCAGTCGTTCCGCCGGACCGCCTTCGCCGGCGACCACACCGGCGAGTCGCTGCTAAACACGCTCGTCGACCGCGCGCAGGCACTGTCGGTCCCCTACCGCGAGAACGTGATGATCACGAAGCTGGTCTCCGACGGCGAGGCCGTCCACGGTGCGGTCGGCTTCGACATGGACGACGGCGAGTTCGTGCTGTTCAACGCGGGCACCGTCGTTCTCGCCGCCGGCGGCCACGCGGCGATCTACAACCGGCACACCTCCCGCGACGACGAGAACAACGGCGACGGCGCGGCGCTGGCCTTCGACGCCGGCGCGTCGCTGATGGACATGGAGTTCATGCAGTTCCACCCGACGGGGATGGCCGTCGACGAGGCCGACCCCGAGTGGGCGCCGTGGAGCGGCCGCCTCGTGACCGAGGCCGTCCGCGGCGAGGGGGGCCGCCTGTTCAACGCCGAGGGCGAGCGGTTCATGGAGCGCTACTCTCCGGACCAGATGGAGCTCGACGCCCGCGACGTGGTCGCCCGCGCCATCGCCCGCGAGATCGGCGAGGGGCGCGGCACGGAGCACGGCGGCGTCTACCTCGACATCTCTCACCGCGACGCCGACTTCATCGAGGAGCGGCTCCCCAGAATGTACGAGCGGTTCCAGGACCTCGGCGTGGACATGGCCGAGGAGCCCGTCGAGGTCGCGCCGACCTCCCACTACGGGATGGGCGGCGTCGCCGTCGACGACCACGGCGAGACCGACGTTGACGGCCTCTTCGCCATCGGGGAGACGATGGCGGGCGTTCACGGCGCGAACCGCCTCGGCGGCAACTCGCTGGCCGAGACGGTCGCGTACGGCGTCGTTGCGGGCGAGCGGATCGCCGACCGCGTCGACGGCCCGGGCGAGGTGCCCGACGCCCTCCGCGAGGAGACCGTCGAGCCGCACCTCCGCGACCTGCGCGCGATGGCGGACAACGACGGCGCCAACGAGGTCGACGCGGTGCTCGCCGACCTCCGCGAGCTGATGTGGGAGCACGCGGGCATCCTCCGCGACGAGTCGTCGCTCCGGGAGGGGCTCGACCGCCTCGCCGCCGTCCGCGACCGCGCCGCGGACATGCGCGTCGGGCCGGTCACCAGCGAGTCGTTCGAGCTCGCCGTCGACGCCGGCTTCATGCTTGTCGCCGCCGAGGCGGTCCTCCGCGGCGCGCTCGAACGCGAGGAGTCGCGCGGCGCGCACTACCGCACCGACCACCCCGACACCGACCCCGACTGGCGGCGCAACGTCTACTTCGACGCGGCCGACGTCGGCGGCATGACGCTCCGCACCGAACCGGTCGATCAGCCGAGCGACGCCGTCCAGGCCGCCCTCGACGAGGGCCACGAGCTGGACTACCACCAGCTAGAGTAGCGACGGCCCGCTCCGCTCGTCCCTCCTTCACCCGCCCCGCTCCCGGTACCAGACGCGCTCGCCGACCGGCGACTCGCCGTCGTCGATCGGGAGCCGGCTCACGAACAGGTCCCGCACGGCGAGCGTGAGCGTCAACTCGACGGGCTCGCCGCGGTCCCCGTCTGCCACCGCTTCATCTCCTCCCGCCTCTCGCTCCGACACGGTCGGCCGCACCGTCACGACGCAGTGGCCGTCGCGCTCGCCGATCGATTCGACGACGCCGACCGACCACTGGTCGACGTGGTGCGACGGTTCCCTGGCGTGGACGCGGTCGTGGTTCACGACCGGCTCGCCTCCGCGTCGGTCGCGTCGCCCGCGACGCGCCGCACGGCGAGCGCGCCCTCGCAGGTACACGTCTCCTCGCACTTCGGGCACTCCGCCGCGGGGCGCTCGATCGGGTCGCGGTGGATCGTCTCGTAGCCGTGCGCGTCGAACAGCTTCTCCGGGGAGTCGTCGCCGCCGTGGTACCACGAGTCCGCGAGGAACAGGTCGACGCCCCGCTCCGCACCGGCCTCGTGGAGGCGACCGAGCAGCCGGCTGCCGATCCCCCGACCCGTCGCGCCCTCCCTGACGTACCCCATTTCGAGGTGGCCGTACCGCTCCGCGGCGGGCAGCAGGTCGGGGTCGTCGAAGAAGTACATCTCGTCGGCGACGGCGGTCGGATCGGTGAACTCGCGGAGCGCCATGACGCCGAGGATCGCGCCGTCCCGGTCGCCCTCGCCGTCGACCGCGTCGGTTCGGTCACTCTCGCCGTCAACCGCGTCTCCCGCCGACTCGACGGCGTCCCCCTCGACCGCGACCAGCACGTGGTACGTCGGGTCGTCGATCCCGAGGTCCACGCCGTAGGAGCTCCCCTCGGTGAAATGAGAGGTGATGAGCGCCTCCAGCGGCTCGGCGTCGCCCGGTCGCGGCTCGCGGATCGCGATCTCGTCCATCTACCGGACGGACGCCGTCGCCGACCAAGAGCGGTGCGGTGCCGGCACCGGCCGCCTCCGGTCGGCGCCGATCAGGCCCCGGCGCCCGGCCGCCAGACTCCCTCCCGCCGGTCGAGCCACGCCACGACGACGACGTGCGGGAGCGTCATGGCGGCGATGGCGACGAGCGACACGGCGAGCAGGTCGCCGGGCGCCGCCACGCCCGCGGGGACCGAGACGCCGACCGCGCCGACCACGAGGAACCCGCCGAGCGTGAGCGGCGCCGCGTCGCGCCCGAAGCGGGCGAGCGCGCCGACCGCGTCGCCGGCCGACGCCGCGCTCGCCGCCGCTGGGTCGACGAGGACGAGCCGGCCGACGTGCCGGAGCGCGTGCCACAGCGCGAAGTACACCCCGATCGCGAACACCGGCGCGGCGAGCAGGAACCACGCCCACAGCACGGCCAGCTCGCCGGCGTCGCGGCGCCAGCCGCCGGCGTCGCGCCCGCTCCGAACCCGCCGGTAGCCGAGCCCGACCGACGCCAGCGTCGCGGCCGCCATCCCGACGCCGACCCCGGCGCGGACCGCGGGCGCGAACAGGGGGTCGACGGCCGTCGCGGCCGCGCCCCCGTCGACGAGGAACAGGCCGACGATCCACTCGGCCACCAGCCGGTACTCCTCGGGGTGCGCGAGGAGCGGGACGCCCATCGGGAGGCCGCCGCGGACGATAAGCGCCAGCCAGCGCTCGGCCGAGGTGGGGAGGTGGTCGACGCCCGCGATCGCGAGCGTCGCCACGTCGCCCTGCCCCCAGTGGAGCCACGTGAGCGCGATGAACCCGACGAACGCGGCGACGGGCGCGGCGAAGAACGCTGCGACGACCGCCCCGCCGAGGACCGCGTAGCCGACGGAGACGACCGCGATCGACCGCCGGAGCGACACGCCCGGCGCGGCCCGTAGGGGGACGAGGTGGTCCACTGCCCCGTGCGCCATCCCGACGGCGAGGGTGCCGAGCGCGAACGTCGCGACGCCGAGTTCGACCGGAAACAGGGGGGTCGCGGCGCCGACCGGCAACAGCGCCGCCAGCGCCAGCGCCGGACGTCGCGCGAACCACCGGTCGACCCGCTCGGCCGCCGGGTCGGCGTCGCGCCCGTCGCCGACGCTCTCGTCGGCCCCGCGTCCCGCGGTCGCGACGGACCGGGCGTCCGCCGCGCTCCGCGACGCCTCCGACGCCTCAGTCATCGACTACGTCCGGGTCCGGGTCGGCCGGGGACTCGGGGCCGCGAACGTCCCGCTCGGGCTCCGACCCGGCGCCGGCGACAGCGTCCGCCGCCGCCCCGCGGCGGTCGTTCCAGTCGAGCACCCACTCGAACAAGACGAGGCCGTTGATCGTCATCACTCCCGCGGCGACGAAGAACAGCATCTCTTCGATCGGGAGGCCGAGGACCGCGATCCCGGTCGTCAACTCCGGCGAGAGGTACCACGTCCCCATGCCGATCGCGATCCGGTCGGCGACCCAGAAGTACGCCGCCGGGGCGAGCGTCGCCGTGATCCACAGCCGCGGCGTGCGCGCGAGGTAGCCGCCGCCGACGCCCCACTGGAGCGCGAGGACGGGCCCGACCCACGCGATCAGCCCGCCGAGGTACAGGAACGACGGGTCGAGCCACGCGAGCCCCAGCCCGATCGGGACCATCGCGAGGCCGACGAGGACGCCAGCGGCCCGGGGCACGCGGTCGAAGTCGCCCTCGCGGAACGTCGGATCGAAACCGATCCGGTGGAGCGCGAACGCGACCACGATCGTCTGGATCGCGAAGAACAGGTACTCGCCGAGCGGGATCGAGAGCGCCCGCGCGACGACGGCGCCGTCCGCGTACCCCCAGGCGCCCCGGCGGATCATGTAGCTGATCCACGGGGTGGTGTAGGCGTACGCGATGGCGACGAGGATCGCGATCCCACCGACCGCCCGGCGCTGCCGCGTCGCCTCGTACCGCGGGGCGAGGTACCACAGCAGCGCCAGCACGGGGAGACTGAAGACGAGGTGAAACTGGAGATACGTCAGCGTCGGTAGCATCGGACCACCCCGGCGAAGACGCTCATGCCAACATATCGCCCCCGTTTCTGTTTAACCCTTCAGCCCAACGTGGTCAGGTATCGCCGGCCCGAACCGGTTCGGTGATCAGTCCCCGGCCGCGAGGACGCCGTGCGCCTCCAGCACCTTCCCCAGCCGGTACATGGAGGCGACGACCGAATCACAGACCGGCCGCACCGCGGACTTCGGGACGAAGCCGACCGCCAGGCCCGCGACCTCCAGCATCGGGAGGTCGTTCGCGCCGTCGCCGACCGCCACCGTCTCGCGCATCGGGACGCCGACCTCGGCCGCGAGGTCGGCGAGCGCGTCGTCCTTCGTCCCCTCGATCAGCGGTCCCTCCGCCTCGCCGGTGAGGGCGCCGTCCGGTCCGGTCGGCAGTCGGTTGGCGACGATCGTGTCGACGGCGACCCCCTCGCGAGCGAGCGCCGCCTCGACGCCGCGCTCGAACCCCCCGGTGAGGACGGCGACGTGGTGCCCCTCGTCGCGGAGGCGCTCGATGAGACGCGCGGCGCCGGGCCGGATCCGCACCGCGTCGAACGCGTCCTCGACCTCCGCCTCTGGAAGGGCTTCCAGCAGCTCCGCGCGCCGGTAGAGGCTCTCGGCGTAGCTGAGTTCGTCGTTCATCGCCCGCTCGGTGATCTCGGCGACCTCGTCGGCGACGCCCGCCCGCTCCGCGAGCAGGACCGTCATCTCGGAGTCGGAGAGCGTCCCGTCGAAGTCGAACGCGATGAGACTCATGGCGTCCGTTCGTCGCGGCGGGGCCTTGAAGCGCGCGGTCGCCCCCGATTTTCACCGGCGGGAGCGCCTCTCGGACACGGCCCGCTCACAGCCGCTCGCCGCGGTACTCGAAGTACCTGACCTCCTCGGCGCACCAGGCGCAGCCGCACTCGCTGTAGTAGCCGCTCCGCCCGGTGAGCCGATCGGGGTGGGTGATCTCGATGCCGCGCTGGAACCGCTCCGCGAGCTTGTGGTATCGGTCGCACTCCTCCCAGAACGACGCCGCAGCGGCCATCGCGTCCGTTTACGTGAAACTCGCATTTGAACGTTACTTCGAACTCGCGCCCGCCCGGCCCCTTTTGGCCGCGTCGCAGCGGTTCGCGCCGCCCTCCTCACTCGCCGTCAGCGTCGGCGAGGAACTCCACGTCGCCGGCGATGACCGCGCTCGCGATGACGCCGACGCCGACCACGGTGGCGACCCCGAGGGTGGTCATCGTCACCGAGAGCGCCGAGCCGCCGATCGCGACGCCCACGAACGCCCCGACGGCCCCCCCGACGCCGCCGGCGATCACCGCCAGCGTCTGTGCCTCCCGCATAGGTGTCGATTTAGTAACACGGGTTATAAGCGTTCCCGCCGGGTTCTCTCCGGTGATAACGCCGCCCTCATTCCGGCGCGGTGCCGCTCTCGGCGGTCGCCGGCGCCTCAGCGCGGGTACCGCCGCCCGAGGTCGGCGCCGTCGTCCGCCGCGTCGCTCCCGGCGGGCTCTCCGTTCGCGTTGTCGGAGTTCTTGTCGCCCGCATCCCCGTCGCCCACCTCCTCGCCGCCCGGACTCACGCTCCCGGTTCGGTAGCCGGCCATGTCGAGGGTGACGTACTCGAAGCCGAGGTCGGTGAGGTGTTCGTGGACGGCGTCGGCGAAGGCCGGGTCGAGCGCCCGCTCCAGTTCGTCGGGGGCGATCTCGACGCGTGCGAGGCCGTCGTGGTCGCGAACCCGGAACCCCTCGAAGCCCCACTCGCGGAGCACCCGCTCCGCCTTCTCGACGCGGGTCAGCCGCTCCTCGGTGACCTCCAGCCCGGTCGGGATCCGCGAGGAGAGACACGCCATCGAGGGCTTGTCGGCCACGGAGAGGTCGCGAGACTCGGCGATCGCGCGGACCTCCGCCTTCGTGATCCCGGCGTCGAGCAGCGGCGAGAACACGTCGAGCTCCTCGACCGCGCGGAGCCCCGGTCGGTGCCCCTCGCCGGGGTCGTCCGCGTTCGTCCCGTCGCAGACGGTGTCGATCCCCAGCTCCTTCGCGGTCTCGTACATCCGGCCGAGCCGCATGGTCCGGCAGTGGTAACACCGGTCGCCGTCGTTGGCGACGAAGTTCGGGTCGTCGAGCTCGGAGAACGTCACCGTCTCGTGGCGGACCCCGATCTCGTCGGCGACTCGCTTCGCGTCGTCGAGCTCCGCCGCGGGGAGCGTCTCGCTGCGGGCGGTACACGCCACGGCGTCGTCGCCGAGCGCCTCCGTTGCCAGCGCGGCCACCACCGCGGAGTCGACGCCGCCCGAGAACGCGACGAGCACCCCGTCGCGCTCGCCGAGCGCCTCGCGGGCGGTCGCCGCCTTCGCCGCCGCCTCGGGGTCGAGCGACCCGTCGCCGACGGCACGCGCGTCCTGACTCATGGCATGCGTTGGCGACGAGCGCGAAAAAGGGCGTCGCACCCGGCGCGCTGGTCCTCGCTCTGAGACGCGCGCCGCCCCCCGACCCGCCGGACGCCGCGGGGATCCGCGGGAGCGACCCGCACGCTTTACACCGTTGCCGTGATACCGGCGGGTAGATGGAGCTGGAGGCGATCCCCGGCGTCGGCGCCAAGACGGCCGCTTCGCTGCGCGAACTCGACGACCCGGTCGCGACCGTCGAGTCCGGCGACGTGGCCGCCATCGCCCGCGCGCCGGGCGTCAACGAGGCCCGCGCGGCCCGCATCGCTCGCGGAGCGATCCGGCGCCGCCACGGCGACGACGGTCGCGTGCTGGCCACCGACCGCGCCCGCGAGCTGTACCGGGAGGCGATCGACCTGCTGCGCGAGCGCACCGTCACCGACTACGCGGCGAAGCGGCTGGAGACGTTCTACCCGAGCGCGTCCGCCTCGCGGATCGCGGAGGCGCAGTCGTTCGCCGCCGACGCGGCCGACCGCGACCCCGACCCGGCGGTCCGCGAGGCGCTCGCGGACTGCGCGCCCCTGTCGGACCCCCCGACCGTCCGCGTCCGCGACCGCTGCCTCGCGACGGCCGACGCCGAGACGCTCGCGCGCGCCGAGGCGGAGGTTCCCGAGCTCTCCGTCGAGACCGTCGAGGACGCGCGTGACGTCTCCGAGCTGGGCCGCTCGTACGCGTCCGTGATCGTCTTGGACGAGTCGTTCGCCGGGCTCGACGTGGAGGGCGACGTGAGCGTGCGGCCGGACGCGCTGGAGGCGCCGGCGGAGACGGTGCCCGAGCGGCTGCTCGCCTTCTTCGCCGAGAACCGCGACCGGCTGGAGGCGGCCGCGGCGGTCCACGAGGCGGCCGCGGCGGCCGGCGACCCCGTCTCGGGCGGCGGCCCTCCGGTCGCCCTCGACCGCCTGCGCGACGCGCTCTCGCGGCTCGACGACGACGGCACGATCGCCGGCGACGCGGAGCTGGACCGGCTCACCGCCGCCGTCGACGACCTCGACGCCGCGGTGTCGACGGCCGCCTCCGTCGCCGACGACCGGCTGCGCGAGGCGATCCGCGAGCGCGACGTCACCATCGAGGGGACCGACTTCCTCTCCCTCGTCGAGCAGGGCGCCCGCGTGGACTCCCTACTGGACCGCGAGCTCGCCGACGAGTACGACGCGGCCGTCGACGCCGCCCGCGAACACCTCGCCGACGCGCTCCGACTGGAACCCGAGGAGGCGGAGCTCGCGGAGCGCGTCTTCGGCGGCGACCCATCCTTCCCGGTCGACCACGACGAGAGCGCCGTCTCGCGGCTCCGGACCGAGCTCTCCGCGGCCCGGGACCGCCGGGCGGCGAAGCTGAAGGCCGACCTCGCGAGCGACCTCGGGGACCTCCGCCAGCCGGTCGAGGAGCTGGTCCGCGACGCCCTGGAACTCGACGTCGAGCTCGCCGTCGCGCGGTTCGCGCGCGACTTCGACTGTACGCTGCCCGAGGTGGTCGAGCCGGCGGGCGACGACGGCGGCGAGGCCCCGCCCGCCGGCTTCCGCATCGAGGGCGGTCGCTCCCCGCTCCTCGACGTCGACTTCCCCGATGTCGAGCCCGTCGACTACGGCGTGTCGGGCGCGACGCTGCTCTCCGGGGTGAACTCCGGCGGGAAGACCTCGACGCTCGATCTGGTCGCGCTGGTCGTCGTGCTCGCGCAGATGGGGATGCCCGTGCCGGCCGAGTCGGCGACCGTCGAGCGGTTTGAGGAGATCCACTACTACGCGAAGTCGCAGGGCACCCTCGACGCCGGCGCGTTCGAGGCGACGCTGCGGGACTTCGGCGACCTCGTCGACGGCGCCGACGGTCGGCTGGTCTTGGTGGACGAACTCGAATCCATCACCGAGCCGGGCGCCTCCGCGAAGATCATCGCGGGCATCTTGGAGGCGCTCGACGACCAGGACGCGACCGCCGTCTTCGTCTCGCACCTCGCCCGCGAGATCTGCGCCGCCGCCGACTTCGAAGTCGCGGTCGACGGCATCGAGGCCGCGGGGCTCGTCGACGGCGAACTCCGCGTGAACCGCTCGCCGAAGAAGGGGCACCTCGCGCGGTCGACGCCGGAGCTCATCGTCGAGAAGCTCGCGGACGACCGCGGCGGCGAGTTCTACGGCGACCTGTTGGAGAAGTTCTGAGCCGGGAGCGGGTTTCCCCCCGCCCCGAGAACTCAGTCGCCGCCGTCGAGCTCCGCCGTGACCGTGATCTCGACGTCGAGCGGCGCGGGGAGCCGAGACACCTCGACGCAGGTCCGCGCCGGGTACGGCTCCGAGAGGAACGACCGGTACGCCTCGTTCACCGCGTCGTAGTCGTCCATGTCGGTGAGGTAGACGGTCGCCGACACGATCGCGTCCGGGGTCGTCCCGGCCGCCTCCAGAATCGCGGCGACATTTTCGAGCGTCTGCGTCGTCTGTTCGCCGACCGAGTCGGGCGCCTCCCCCGTGTCGGGGTCCACGCCCGTCTTCCCGGAGACGTGGACCATGTCGCCCGAGACGATCCCCTGCGAGTACGGGCCGAGCGCTTCCGGGACGTCGTCCGTCGTGATCTCTCGCATGACCGGGGCGACGGCGCGCCGCGGCATCAAGATGCGGGTCGCGGGGGTCGCCTCGGCCGCTCCGACACCGCCGCGAGGCGGTCGCCCCGACCCACGCCCCGTCCGGGCGTTCGTCGCCCCGCCGACATATTCATACAGGCTCGGTCGGAATCGGGCCGTATGCCAGCCGTGTCCCCGTTCGGCGTCCTCCTCTTCGCGGCGCAGGTCGGCGTCGGCGCTCAGGTGTCCCGCTTGCTCCCCGACCGTGACCGCGCCCGTCGCGCGGCCGTCGGGCTCGCCGTGGCGGTACTGGGTCTCTTGATCCTGTTCCGCTTCGGTTCCATCGCGGCGCTCACCGTCGACCTGATCGCGCTCCTCGTCGTTGCGAGAGCCGTCGGATCGCCCGGCCGTCGGCCGACGGCGGGGTAACGCGACGGTCTCGGCGCCGCGTCGTCCCGGTTACGATCGCACCCTCAGAGCCAGACGAGCCGCCACTCGCCGTCCGCGGTCGCGACGAGCCACTCCAGTTCGAACTCGTCGCCGTCGCCGTCGGTGACTGTCACCGAGACGACCGCGTTCTCCGCGGCGACGGTCTCGATCGTCTCGTCGTCCGCGGCCCCGGCGAAGAAGTCCGAGACGCTCCGGACGCGCTCGGCGTCCACGTCCTCGGCGACGACGGCGGCCTCGACGAGCCCCTGACGCCGCGCGCCGTCGAAGAGGCCCGGCACGTCCGCCGCCACCTCGCCCAGCGGCGACGCGGGGTGCGAGAGCTCCCGGACGTCGTCGGCGAACGCCGCTGCGCTCTCGGCCTCGCCCGCCCGCCGGTAGTACTCCCTGACGACTGTCACCGGTCCCTCCGGTTCGCCGGGCCACACGACGCCCCACTCGCCGTCGTCGGTCGCGACGAGCCACCGACGCTCGAACTCGCCCCCGTCGCCACCGACGACGGTCGCCGAGACGACCGCGTTTTCCGCGGCGATCGACTCCAGCTCCTCGTCGGTGAGCGAGGCCGACAGGAATCCGGATATCGAGCGGATCCGGTCGGCCGAGACGTTCTCCTCAACGACCGCGGCGTCGGCGAGCTCCTGTCTCACCGTGGTGTCGAACGCCATCGGCACGTCCTCGGCGAGCGTCGAGAGCGGGGAGACGGGGTGCGCGAGCGCCGGAACGTCCGCCGCGAACGCCTCTGCGTCTTCGCTCGCGCTCGCCCGCCGGTAGTACGCCTCGACCGCCGCCGCGGGACCGCCGGCGCCTTCGGCGGTGGAGGAGCGCCCGGCCGCGAGCGCGAGGACCGCTGCGCCGCCAACGGAGAGGAACGACCGTCGTTCCATGACCGTGTGTCAAGCGATGTCGAGCAAAAGTTCTTTTCCCAATTTCGCCCCGAAAGCCGCCACAGACGCCGCTCAGTCGTCGTCCGCGACCGCGGGCTTCCGACGGTCGTCGCGGGGGCCGTCGAGGTCCACGTCGGGCAGTATGTCGCGGAGGTAGCGCCCGGTGTGCGAGGCATCTTCCCGAGCGATCTCCTCGGGGGTACCGCTCGCGACGAGTTCGCCGCCGCCGTCGCCGCCCTCGGGGCCGAGGTCGATCACGTGGTCGGCGTTCTTCACGAGGTCGAGCTCGTGTTCGATGACGACCACGGTGTTGCCGGCGTCGACGAGGCGGTGGAGCACGTCGATCAGCTTGCGCTCGTCCTCCTTGTGGAGCCCCGTCGTCGGCTCATCGAGCAGGTAGAGCGTGTCGCCGGTCGCGCGCTTGCCGAGCTCCTCGGCGAGCTTGACGCGCTGCGCCTCGCCGCCCGAGAGGGTGGTGGAGGGCTGGCCCAGCTCCATGTAGCCGAGCCCCACGTCCTTCAGCAGTTTCAGGCGGCGTTCGAGCCCGCGGTGGCTCTCGAAGAAGTCGTACGCCTCCGCGACGCTCATGTCGAGCACGTCGGCGATGGTCTTCCCCTTGTACTCCACGTCGAGCGTCTCGTCGTTGTAGCGGGCGCCGCCGCACTCCTCGCAGGGGACGTACACGTCCGAGAGGAAGTTCATCTCGATCTTGACGGTCCCCTGCCCGCCGCACTCCTCACAGCGGCCGCCTTTCACGTTGAACGAGAAGCGGCCCTTCTCGTAGCCGCGGCGCTTCGAGAGCTTCGTCTCCGCGAACAGCTCTCGGACGTGGTCGAACACGTCCGTGTACGTCGCGGGGTTCGACCGCGGCGTCCGCCCGATCGGCGACTGGTCGATGAGCCGCACCGTCTCGACCCCGTCGAGCCCCTCGATCGCGTCGTGTGCGCCGGGATCGACCGAGGTGTTGTCGTTCATCTCTCGCGCCAGCCCCTTATAGAGGATGTCGTTGACGAGCGTCGACTTCCCCGAGCCGGAGACGCCGGTGACGGTCGTCAACGTGCCGAGCGGGATCGGCACGTCGAGGTCCTTCAGGTTGTGCTGGCGCGCGCCCGTCACCACGAGTTCGCCGTCTGGCTCGCGCCGCTCGTCGGGCACCGGGATCGACTTCCGGCCCGCGAGGTAGTCGGCGGTCACCGACTCGTCGGTCCCGACCACCTCGTCGAAGTCGCCCTGCGCGACGACCTCGCCGCCGCGCTTGCCGGGGCCGGGGCCCATGTCGATGATCTCGTCGGCGCGCCGCATCGTCTCCTCGTCGTGTTCGACGACGAGCAGCGTGTTGCCGAGGTCGCGGAGCCCTTCGAGCGTGTCGAGCAGACGGTCGTTGTCGCGCTGGTGGAGGCCGATGGAAGGCTCGTCAAGGACGTAGAGGACGCCCACCAGTCCGGAGCCGACCTGCGTCGCGAGCCGGATGCGCTGGCTCTCGCCGCCGGACAGCGTCGACGCCTCGCGGTCGAGCGTGAGGTACTCCAGCCCGACCTCCTCCATGAAGCCGAGCCGCGCGCGGATCTCCTTCAGAATCTCCTCGGCGATCGTCGTCTCGCGCTCGTTCAGCTCCGCCTCCATTCCCTCGAAGTGCTCGCGGGCGTCGGCGATCGACAGCTCGTTCACCTCGGTGATCGACGTGCCGGCGACGAGGACGTGCCGCGACTGCTCCTTCAGTCGGGTGCCCTCGCACTCGGGACAGGTGGTCACGGCCATGTACTCCTCGATGTGGTCGCGGGCGCGCTCGGAGTCGGTCTCGACGTGGCGGCGCTCCAAGTTGGGGATGACGCCCTCGAAGCGCTCCGTCTTCTCGCGCGTGCCGTTCTTCGTCGTCCACTCGAAGTGGACCATCCCGTCGGTGCCGTAGAGGAACTGCCGCCGGATCGACTCGTTGAGCTCCTCGAAGGGCGTGTCGAGGTCGACGCCGAAGTGCTCCGCGACGTTGTCGAGCTGGCGCGAGTAGTAGGTGCGGTCGTAGCTCCACGGCTCGAACACGTGCTTCAGCGGCTTCGAGGGGTCCTCGACGACGAGGTCCTCGTCGACCTCCTTCGTCGAGCCGATCCCCTCGCACTCCGGGCAGGCGCCGTACGGACTGTTGAAGGAGAACGAGCGCGTCTCGATCGCGGAGAACTGTACGTCGGAGTTGGGGTTGCCCAGCTCCTCGGAGAACTCGACGACGAGGCGGTCGTCGCCGTCGGCGTCGGCCGCGAGCGATCCCGTCGAGCGCGCGTTCGACGCGAAGGGAACGTCCTCGGGCGGGTCGGGGACGATCAGCTTGAGGACGCCGCCCGCCTCCTCGAGGGCGGTCTCGACCGAGTCGGTGATCCGCGAGCGCGCGTCCGAGGCCACCCGAACGCGGTCGACGATCACGTCGATCGTGTGGTCGTAGTTCTCGTTGAGGTCTGGGTCGTCGAGGGTGAGATCGACGGGCTCGCCGTCGATCTCGACGCGGCTGTACCCGTCGCTCACCAGCTCCTCGAATAAGTCCTCGAAGGCGCCCTTCTGGTCGCGGACGACCGGGGCGGCGATCTTCGCCCGCGTGCCCTCGGGCAGGTCGAGGATCTGCTTCACCATGTCCTGGGCGGACTGCTCGCCGACCTCCTCGCCCGTGACGGGGTCGTACTGGGTGCCGATCCGGGCGTACAGCAGCCGGAGGTAGTCGTGGAGTTCGGTGACGGTCCCCACCGTCGACCGTGGGTTGTTCGCCGCGTTCTTCTGGTCGATCGAGATCGCCGGCGAGAGCCCCTCGACGGACTCCACCTGCGGTTTGTCCATCTGTCCGAGGAAGTTGCGCGCGTACGCCGACAGCGACTCGATGTAGCGGCGCTGTCCCTCTGCGTAGACGGTGTCGAACGCGAGCGACGACTTCCCCGAGCCAGAGAGCCCGGTGACGACGGTGAACTCCTCCCGCGGGATCCGGACGTCGAGGTCCTTGAGGTTGTGTTCCTCGGCGCCGCGGACCTCGATGTAGTCCTTGCTCATTTCACTTCGTCCGTTGCGGGCGCGCGCGGGAATAGTCGTCGGTCGCGGGGACCGGCAGCGCCCGTTCTCGCCGTCGGCCGCGCCGAGCGCGGGGACTCACTCCCCGACGAACTCCGCGGGCGGAGAGAGGTCCCGCCGCCCCCCGAAGGTGACGAGGAAGAGGACGCCGACGCCGACGCCGTACGCCAACATCAACGGGATCGTCGCGAGGAACATCGTGATCACGTCGGCGGGGGTGAACACGGCCGCGACGAGCAGGATCCCGATCGTCACCTCGCGCCAGCGGGCGCGGAACACGCGGTACGGGACGCCGGCGTTGTTCAGCAGGACCATCGCGATGGGGATGTCCGCGAGGAAGCCGATCCCGATGGTCGTGTAGATGACGAGCCAGAGGAAGTCGCTCACCTGGTAGGTGATGACCATGTCCGCGAGGCGCGCGTCGGTGACGAGCCAGCCGATGATCCCGGGGGCGATGTACGCGTACCCGAGCGCGAAGCCGCCGATCATCCCGGCGCCGAGCGCGCCCGCCCACAGGTACACCTGATAGAGCCGCCCGGCGACGAAGCCGCGCTCGCGGAGCGCGGGCCACGCGTAGTAGAGGGCCACGGGGAACGCGGCGAAGATCCCGAGCATCACCGAGAACTTCACCATGAAGATGAGCGCCTCGACCGGGTGGAGCGTGATGATGTTGATCCCGCCCTCGACCTCCGCGGGCACGCGCCGTTCGAGGTCGCCCCGGACCGTTCCGAGCCCGCCGAGGTACAGCCACGTGAACGCGGCCGCCATCACGGCGCCGAACACCGCGACGATCCGGAACGACCGCGTGCGCAGCGAGTCGAAGATGAACTTGAGGTCCGTGTAGTAGCCGCCGATGTCGTCTTCGGCCTCCTCCTCGTTGCCGTCGGTGAGCTCCGCGAGGAACGTCGAACTCGCCCGCGAGGTCCGGTTCTGGACGTTCCCGACGAGCCCGTCCTCGCCGGCGTCGTCCGCGCCGCCGTCGCCGTCGCTCCCCTCGTTCGCCTCGTCGAAGCGGTCGAGGATCGCCTGCGCCTTCTCCGGGTCGTCGTCGTCGATCGCGGATTGCGCGAGCGCGAGCGACTCCTCTTCGCCCATCTCGGCGAACGCGTCCGCGGGGGCCGCCCGCACGCCCGCGGCGTCGAGTTCGCCCACGTCGATGGCGGTCGGGTCGCCGTACCGGTAGCCCGCGCTCGCGGTGTCGAGGTCGGTGTACACCGCCCACAGCGTCGCGACGGCCGCGAACGCGATCGCCCACGCGGCCGCGTAGACGCCGAGCGCGGTCGTCGGGTCGACGCCGAGCCCGGCGCCCGGTTCGAGGAACCGCCGCGTGCTCCCCGCGAGCCGGAGCAGGTCGTTGACCGCGGTTCGACCGCCGTACTCGTAGAAGCCGTACACGAGCGCGCCACCGAGGACGGTCGCGCCCCCGACGACGTTCCAGTGGTTCCGCACGGCGCCGAGCACGTCGATCCGGTCGGAGCTCCGTTTCGCCGTGACGACGAGCTTCGCGAGGTAGAGGCTGAAGCCGTACAGCGCGACCAGCGGGAACGCCCACAGTAGCTGGGTGAACGGGTCCGGCGGCGAGAAGACGGCGCCGAACACGAAGATGGCGACGACCGCGTAGCGCCACTTGTCGCGGAACGTCTCGTACGGGACGATCTCGGCGTACGACAGCCCGGTGATGACCATCGGCATCTGTCCGGCGAGGCCGAACGAGAGGGAGAGGAAGACGATGAACTCAGTCCACATCACGATCCCGTAGGTGGGCTGGATGTCGGCCTCCAGCCCGAACTCCGCGAGAAAGCCGAACATCAGCGGGAAGAAGGCGAAGACGCCGTAGGCGACGCCGGCGGAGAACAGCCCCGCGGCGAGCAGTCCGAGGAGCGCGAGCTTCCAGCGGGCGATCGGCGACTGCGGCCACATACCGCGAGCGCGGAGTTCGTCGCGGGTGACGTAGATCAGCGGCGGGATCGCGGCGATCGCGCCCACGATCAGCCCGATCTTCGCCTGGAGGAGGATCACTTCGAACGGGGTCGTCGCGATGATGTCCGCCTCCTCGGCGACGGCGGCGCTCATGTTGGACTCGGTCACCTCCCGCAGCCGGTCCCAGATGTACGTTCGGAGCGCCCAGAACGTCGCGAGGAAGCCGATGAGGAAGACGACGAACACCTTCTGGAGATCCTTCTGGATCGACCGAAGGAACGCCTTCGCCGTCTCGCGGCCCTCCGCGATCGACTGCTGGGTGTCTTCGTCGAGGGCGCTCGCCATACGGAAGGCGACGGTCGTCGCCGTTATCAACCTTTTCGACCGCGGGCGCTCCGGCCGCCGAGCCGTCGCGGGGCCGTTGAGCAGTTACGAGCCCGCCGGGCCCGGCCAGGCCGCCGCTTCGGTCGCTCCGTCGCCGCCGCGAGACCCGGTTTCGCCCCCGCGCGACGCAGCCATCCGAAAAGGTTGATAACCGCCCGGTCGCGTAGGGCAACTGAATGGACGACTCGGACCGGCCGCGCGACGACGACTCGGCCGCCGCTGACGGGTCGACCGACGAGGACGAACCCGAGAGCGACGCCGCCGGAGAGGGCGGCGAGAGCGTCGAGTCCGTCGACGCCGCGTCCGAGAGCGTCGAGTCCGAGGTCGAAGCAGAGGTCGGACCCGAGGTGGACCCCGCCGCGGTCGACGCCGACTCGACCGCCTCCGCTGACGCCGACTCGGCCGCCTCCGCGGCCACCGGCTCCGCGGACGCCGCCGACCCGTCGACTGACGGCCTCCCGGCGACGGACGACGCCCAGAGCCTCGGCGACGGCGGCACGCCGGCGACGACCGCGGACGCACCGACCGCCGACGCCGCCACGGCCGTCGAGGACGAGCCGTTCGAGGGTATCGAAGGGCCGGAGACGGACGAGGAGATGCCGCTGGCCGCGCACATCGAGGAGATGATGCGCCGGCTCGCGGTCGTCTTCCTCATCGGCGGGCTGGCGACGCTCGTCGTCGTCACCGAGTCGACGGAGCTGATCAACTACTTCTGGAGCTACCACATCCCGGCGCCGCTGGAGAACCGCCCGCGGCTGTACGGCCCGCTCGAACTCCCGCTCACCCGCCTGAAGGTGGCCGGTCTCGCGGGCGTCGTGGTCGGGCTCCCGGCGTTCGTCTACGAGACGTACCGGTTCATGCGCCCGGGACTCTACGAGACGGAGCGCCGCTACTACCTCGCGGCGGTCCCGACGAGCCTAATCTTAGGCGGTGTCGGGATCGCGTTCGCGCACTTCCTCGTGTTGCCCGCGATCTTCTCGTATTTCACCACCTACACCTCCGACGCCGCGACGATCGCCTTCGGGCTCGCGGAGACGTTTAACCTGATCGTCATCATGCTCGCGTTCATGGCGATCGTCTTCCAGATCCCGCTTTTCATCATGCTCGCGATCATGATGAACCTCGTCACCCGGCAGTGGCTGGAGGCGAAGCGGCTGATCTTCTGGGGGTCGTTCCTCGGGATCGCGTTCCTGTTCAGCCCCGATCCGACCGGGATGGCGCCGATCATCGTGACGCTCACGATGATCGCCCTCTTCGAGGGGACGCTCGCGATACTGCGCTGGACCGGGAACTAGATCCGGTCGGTGCTGTTTCTACCACTGATTGCGGATCGACAGCAGACACCGTCAGCGCCTCAGACGCTCGGTCGTTCGTGAACTGCGGTTCTACGGCGACCGCCTCCCAATCCCCAGCCGCCCGGCTCTACGCAGACACCTGCTGATCGCCGACGACACCTCCGAAGCCCTAGCCGCGAGGACTCGCGCGCCCTGTTGCGCGGCTCACTCGGTCGCTGACGCTCCCTCGTTGCGGTGCTTACTGCGGCGTGCTTCGGCCTCGCGGCAGCGTGGCGCTACGCGCCACGGGCAGCCGGCGGCTTCGCCGCCGGCGACTGCCCCTTCGAGTCCCGCCCCGACCACACGGCGCCGCACCTCACACCGCCCCAGCCTCGCGGTTCACTCCGGGCTCCCTTCGGTCGCCCGTCGCTCACCGCGTCCCTCGCGCGTGCGACTCGCGCCCCGCGGGCGCTCGTCGGCACGCGCCGCCGCTCCGCCGACACGCGGCTCCGCTCCGCCGACACGCGGCTCCGCTCCGCCGACACGCATTAGTCCGCCGCGGCAGGATCGACTCGGTATGGTCCTCGGCCTCGTCGTTCCGGCAGCTATCTCGTTCGTGTTCGCCGCGGTCGCGGCGTACGTGGGCGCCCTCCGCGCGCTGGAGGTGTACTTCGACCCGAACCAAGACAGCGTCTTCCTCATGGACGACCGCGACCCGCCGAACCGCCGGTGAGGCCGCGGCAGTTCTGGTTCGGCCCCGCCAGCGGCGCCCTCACGCCTCGCCGAGCAGCTCGACGAGCAGCGCGTTCTGCGCGTGCATCCGGTTCTCCGCTTGGTCCCAGACCAAAGCCCGGTCGGATTCGAGCACGCCGTCCGTGATCTCCTCGCCGCGGTGCGCGGGCAGGCAGTGCATCACCTTCGCGCCGGTGTCCGCGAGCAGGTCGGCGTTCACCTGGAACCCGTCGAAGGCGGCGAGCTTCTCCTCGCGCTCGTCCTCCTGCCCCATCGAGATCCAGACATCGGTGTAAACGACGTCGGCGCCCTCGATAGCGGTCGCCGGATCAGTCGTCGGCGCCACGTCCGCGCCGAACTCGGCGGCGCGGTCGAACACGTCGGGGTCCATCCCGTAGTCGGCGGGCGTGGCGACCTCCACGTCGACGCCGGCCATCGCCGCGCCGACGACGAACGACTGCCCGACGTTGTTGCCGTCGCCGACCCACGCGACCGTGGCGTCCTCGCCGACCGTCTCCCGGATCGTGAGGAGGTCGGCGAGCGTCTGACAGGGGTGCGCCTCGTCGGTGAGCCCGTTGATCACGGGACAGTCGGCGTACTCGGCGAGGGTCTCCACGTCCTCGTGGTCGAACAGCCGGGCCATCACGCCGTCGACGTACCGGCCGAGGACCCGCGCCGTGTCCTTCAGCGGCTCGCCGTGGCCGAGCTGGATGTCGTCGGGGCCGAGGAACATCGCGTGGCCGCCGAGTCGAGTCATGCCCGTCTCGAAGGAGACCCGGGTGCGCGTCGAGGGTTTCTCGAAGATCATCCCCAGCGTCGCGTCCCCGAGTCGAGGGTCGGTCTCGCCCGCCTTCATCGCGGCGGCGCGGTCGAGCAGGGCGTCCAGTTCGGCGGGCGTCACGTCGTCGATGTCGAGGAAGTCGTCGGTTGCGAGGGGCATCGTTGGTGTGGTGTCGGGTGGTGGTGTCGTTCGAAAACAGTCGGTTTCGGGGAGGTGCGTCGGGTTACAGTCGCTCGCGGCAGACCTCGGTCAGCACGCGCACGGCGCGGTCGAGGTCGGGTAGCGGGAGCCGCTCGTCGGGCGCGTGGTCGAGGTCGGAGTTCCCGGGCCCGTAGGTGACCATCGGGCAGTCCCACGCGGCCGCGAAGAGGTTCATGTCGCTCGTGCCGGTCTTCCGGAGCAGGCGCACGTCGCCGCCCGCGGACCGGATCGCGACGCGGAACGCCCGCGCGAGGTCGGTCCGCGGACTCTCCATCACGGGCGGCATCGGCTCGCCCCAGCGGACGGTGCCGGTCGACAGCTCCGCCTCCGCGAGCTCGTGGATCTCGTCGACCGGCCGCGACGGCGGGATCCGCAGCTGGACGTCCACTGTCGCCTCCACGGCGAGGCCGTCGTCGCTCAGGCCGCCGTCGACCGAGATGGGCTTGGTCGTCACCTGGTCGAACACGGCGGTCTCCGCGTCGTCCGGCGTGAACGCCTCCTCGACGCCGTGCCACCAGTCGATCGCGTGCTGGATCGCGTTCGGCTCCGGCCGCGAGGAGTGGCCCGACTCGCTGGTGTTCACGTACGTCCCCTCGAGCAGGCCGCGGTAGCCGAGCGTGATCCCCTGCCAGCCCGACGGCTCGCCGTTGACCACCGCCTCCGGCGCGTCGCGGTCGCCGATGAGGTGGCGCGCGCCGCCGGAGTCGACCTCCTCGCGGACGACGCCCGCGAAGGAGACGCCGGTCTTCACCGCGGCGACCGCCATCGAGACGAGCGGTCCGGTCGCGTCGACTGACCCGCGACCCCACAACACGGGGTCGCCGGGGTCGCCGACGCGGACGTCGGAGGGCTCCGGCAGCTCGCCCTCGGACGGCGCGGGCCGCACCTCGACAGGGATGTCGCCGGGGACGGTGTCGACGTGCGAGGTGAGGAGCACGGCGTCGTTCGCCGGGGCGCGGACGTTGCCGACCTCGTCGATCCACGCCTCCCGGCCGTTCGCCTCGAAGAAGTCGACGAGGCGCTCGGCCGCCCGCTCCTCGTTGCGCGACGGCGAGGGGATCGAGACCATGTCGTACAGCAGCTTCCGGGCCGGCGTGTCGCAGGCCGCGGGGTAGCCGCCGCCGGCGACGACGTCGGTGCCGCCGGCCGCGGCGTCGTCGGCCGCCTCGCCGCCCTCCCGATCCTGTTCCTTGCCGGCCGCCATCAGCCGACCACCTCGGCTATCGCGTCGACGACGGCGTCGGCGTGCTCGCGCTCGATCGTCAGCGGCGGCAGCAGGCGCAGCACGGTCCGCCCCGCCGGCAGCGCGAGGATCTGGTGGTCGATGGCGAGGTCGCGCAGCAGGCGGTTCGACCCGCGGCGCACCTCGATCCCGACCATCAGCCCGTCGCCGCGCACGTCGCGCACGTCGTCGCCGAGGCGGTCGCGGAGCTCGCTGCGGAGGTAGTTCCCGACCGCCTCGGCGTGGGCCGGGAGGTCCTCGCGCTCGATCACGTCGAGGGTGGCGCCCGCCGCGGCCGACACCACGGGCCCGCCGGAGAACGTCGAGCCGTGATCGCCCGAGTCCTCGGCGATCCAGTCGCGACACAGCGTCGCGCCGATCGGGAGCCCGCTGCCGAGCCCCTTCGCGGTCGTGAGGATGTCCGGTACCACGTCGTGGCGGTCGGCGGCCCACATGTCTCCGGTGCGCCCGAGCCCGGTCTGGATCTCGTCGAGGATCATCGCCGCGCCGGAGGTGGCGGTCGCGACGCGGACAGCCTGAAGGTACTCGGTCGGGACGGGGTTGATCCCGCCCTCGCCCTGGAGCGGCTCCAAGATGACCGCGGCGGTGTCCTCGTCGACCGCCTCGCGCATCGCCTCGGCGTCGCCGTACTCGACGAACTCGACGCCGCCCGCGAGCGGGCCGAACCCGTCCTTGTACTTGTCCTTCCACGTCGTCGCGAGGGTCCCCATCGTCCGGCCGTGGAACCCCTGCGTGGTCGCGATTATCTTCTCGCGGCCCGTCGCGTGCCGGGCGAACTTCAGCGCGGCCTCGTTCGCCTCCGTCCCGGAGTTACAGAGCCAGACGTTGTCGACGTCGACGGGCGCGACCTCGGCCAACCGCTCGTACAGCGCCGTCCGCGCCGCGTGCGGGTACGACGCCTGGACGTACAGCAGCTCCTCCAGTTGGCTCGTCGCGGCGTCGACGACCTCCGGGTGGCAGTGGCCGACCGGCGTACAGGCGTAGCTGGCCCCGAAGTCGAGGTACTCCGTGCCGTTCGTGTCGGTGAGGTGTACCCCATCTCCCGAGGCGATCCCGATCGGCTTCTCCGAGAAGACGAAGCCGCTCACGCGGTCTCACCTCCGTCGGGCTCGGCGGGTCCGCTGTCGCCGTCCGCCTCTCCGGTTTGGCCGTCCGCCGCCTCGTCGTCTCCCCCCGCTGTTCCGTCGCCGCCGAGCGCCGCCCGCTCGATTGTCGTCCCCTCGCCGCCGAGCGCGGCGACGACCGGGTCGCGGACGTTGGCGTCCGCGATCACGACGCGGCCCGCTCCGCCTTCGAGCGCCTCCCTCGCGGCCATCACCTTCTTGCCCATGAACCCCTCGGCCGCGTCCTCGACGGCCGCCAACTCGTCGGGCGTCGCGGCCGCGTCGATGCGCGTCTCGGGGTCGTCCGGGTCGGCGTACACGCCCGCCACGTCGGTCAGGAGGACGAGGTCGGCGTCGAGCGCGCCCGCGACCGCCGCGGCCGCGCGGTCGGCGTCGGCGTTGACCGCCGTCACCTCGCCGTCGCCCTCGTCGCCCGCCATCGGCGGCGAGACGACCGGCGTGTAGCCGCCGTCGAGGAGGCCGGCGAGGAGGTCGGCGTTCACCGACTCGATCCGCCCGGAGTGGTCGCCGCGCCGGATCTTCCGCTTCCCGTCCTCGACGACGCGGACCGCGGACTTACGCGGCCCGGCGAGGAGGCCGCCGTCGACCCCGGAGAGGCCGACCGCGTCGACTCCGGCCGAGCGGAACTGTGCCGTCAGTTCGGTGTTGAGCTTGCCGGCCATCGCCATCGCGAACGCCTCCATCGTCT
The DNA here is from genome assembly GCF_002727095.1 of Halorubrum sp. C191. Classification (NCBI taxonomy): domain Archaea; kingdom Methanobacteriati; phylum Methanobacteriota; class Halobacteria; order Halobacteriales; family Haloferacaceae; genus Halorubrum; species Halorubrum sp. C191. The sequence goes on from NZ_NHNZ01000102.1 coordinate 53,030, forward strand.
CCGCGTCGGTGAACCGCCCGGTGACGCCCGAGGCGGACTCGACGTAGTCGGGCTCGATGCCGAGCCGTTCGAGCGTCTCGTCGACGACCGTCGAGCCGCCGTGGACGACGACGACGGGGCGCCCGTTGGCCGCGAGGTGCGCGACGTCGCCGACCGCGCCGGCCGGGTCGACCGCCTTCGCGCCGCCGACCTTGACGACGACGGGCGGCTCGGCCGCCGGTTCGGAACCACTCCCCGTCACGGCGCACCCACCGGGTGGAGCCCGTCGAACTCGAGGCCCGCCGTCTCGGGCAGTCCGAGGGCGACGTTCGCCGCGTGGACCGCCTGCCCGGCGGAGCCTTTCATCATGTTGTCGATCGCCGAGAAGACGACCACACGGCGGTTGCCGGGGTCGAGCTCGAAGCCGACCTCGCCGTGGTTCGTCCCGGCGACCGCCTTCGGCTCGGGGTAGCGGTAGACGCCGCCCCCGCCCGAGACGATCCGCTCGAACGGTTCGTCCGCGTAGGCGTCGCGGTACGCGCCCCAGAGGTCCCCCTTCGAGACCGGCTCGTCGGGGAAGACGTGACACGTCGCGCTCGCGCCGCGGACCATGTCGACCGCGTGGACCGTGAAGGAGACGGAGAGTCCGATGTACGCCTCTATCTCCGCCTCGTGGCGGTGGCCGGTCGGGGCGTACGGGCGCACGACGCCCGAGCGCTCCGGGTGCGAGGAGGCCGCGCCGCCGCCCGCGCCGCCCTCCGAAGAGCCGACCTTCACGTCGACGACGACCTCGCCGCTCTCGGGACCGAGCGCGCCGGCGTCGACGAGGGGCTTCAGCCCGAGGATCGTCGCGGTCGCGTTACAGCCCCCGCCGGCGATCAGGTCGGCGCCGGGGAGGTTCCCGCGGTTGATCTCCGGGAGCGCGTACTCCGCACGCTCCAAGTACTCCGGCGACTCGTGCCCGTCGTACCACTCGTCGTAGGCGTCGGCCTCGGGGAGCCGGAAGTCCGCCGAGAGGTCGACCACGGTGTCGGCGGCCTCGGTGAACTCGTCGATGCGTTCCATCGAGACGCCGTGCGGCGTCGCCGCGAACAGCACGTCGACCGATTCGAGGTCTTCGGGGTCCGAGAAGCGAAGGTCGAGCCCGCGCAGGTTCGGGTGCGAGCGCCCGACGGTCATGTTGTCGGCCGACCGCGAAGTCGCCTGGACGACCTCGAAGTTCGGATGGCCGGCGAGGAGCCGCAGCAGCTCGCCGCCGGTGAACCCGGTGCCGCCGACGACGCTGGCGGTGTAGGCGTCGGCGGCCGCGCCGCTGTCCTCGGCGTCTACGGTCACGCGTCGGCCCCCGCGACGGCTCCGTCGGCCAGCTCGGTCGCCTTCGCCTCCAGCCAGTCGACGACCCGCGACGGGACGTCGACGTCGGTGGCCGCGTCGAGCGCCTTGAACTCGACGGTGTGGTTCACCTCGTGGACGGTATAGTCGTCGGCCGCGCCGTCGCCGTCTGCGCCGACGCCGGTCTCGGCGGTGTCCGATTCCGCCTCGACTCCCACCTCCATCAGGTCGACGCCGAGCATACCGCCGCCGACGGCCTCCGAGGCCTTCTCGACGAGTTCGGTCGCGTGTTCGTCGAGCTCGAACGGCTCCGTCTCGCCGCCCTTCGCGGCGTTCGTGAGCCAGTGGTCCGAGGAGCGCGTCATCGCCGCGACCGGCTCGCCGTCGACCGCCAGCACGCGGATATCGCGGCCGGGCTTGTCGACGAACTCCTGGACGTAGAACACCTTGTGCTCGTAGTGGCCGAGCGTCTCCTTGTGTTCCAAGATTGCTTCGGCGGCGTTCCGCGAGTCGATCTTCGCCATCAGCCGCCCCCACGAGCCGGTCACGGGCTTGAGGACGCACGGGTAGCCGAACGACTCGATCGCCTCTAGGGCGGCCTCCGTCGTGAACGCGACCTCCGTCGCCGGGGTCGGCACGTCCGCCTCGGCGAGCGCGAGCGAGTTCTTCGCCTTGTCGGCGCAGACGTCGCCCGTCTCCGGGCCGTTCACCACGGGGACGCCGTAGCTGTCGAGGAACCGCGTCGCGTACAGCGACCGGCTCGTCGACAGGCAGCGGTCGACCACGAGGTCGAGGTCGTCGACGGCGGCCGTCGTCGAGTCCAGGCCGAACCGCTCCTTGCGCACGTCGATCTTCGCCACGTCGTGGCCCCGCTCGCGGAGCTCGCCGAGCAGGAGCTTCTCGTCTTTCCGGATCCGCGAGTAGAGGACGCCTACGCGCACGTCGATTCCCCTCCGTTCGGGTCGGTGTTCACGCGCATGTCGACCACTCGGGTGTCGCGGCCGCGGCGGTCGTCACCATCTACTCGCCCCAGTCCTCCTCGAGCTCTGGCGCCTCCTCCAAGACGACCGGGTCGAGCGAGATGACCTCCAGCTCGGTCCCCGTGACCGGACTGTCGATGATCTCGCCGACCTCCACGTCGGCCGGGATCTCGATTTCTTCGCCCGCGATCGGGTCCTCCGCGGTCAGCGTGTCAGTGTCGCTTGTCATCGTACTCCACTCTGGGTGACTCGATACCATAAATCTTCCGAACTTACCAAAAAATATACACTAGCCAAAGCACCGGCTATCGGTTCGAAAGCGGCCGAAAGCGCCCGGACGAACCGGACTATCAGATCCTAGTTACTTGTTCGTCCCCTCGCGGAGACGAGTTCGCGACCGGGGGTCGTCGGTCGACCCCCGGTCGCGGCGGTCGTCGCAGTCGGTCCGGCTGCGGCGGTCGGTTCGGCGGCGGCGGCCGGTTCGGTGTCCGCCCGCGGCGACCACCGCGGTCGGTCCCACGATCACTCATACGTCGCCACCTCCGCGTCGAGCGCCTCGGCCGCCGCCGCCAGCGCCTCGCGGCGGTCGTCGAGCGCCGTCGCGTCCGCGTCGATCCCTGCGGTCGCGGCCGTCAGGTCCGCCGCGACCGCCTCCGGCGCGGGGCCGCCCGCGGAGTCGCGGCTCGCGACGCTCGCGGCCGGATCGAGGACGCGTTCCACCTCGTCGCGGGACACGCGCTCGAAGAGGGACTCGCCCAGTACCGCCTGTGCGGCCTCGTCAACTTTTGCGGCGGCGGTCGCTGGGTCGTCGCCGTCTCCGACCGCGGGGGCGGCGCTCGCGACGATCTCGTGGGCGGTCCGGAACGGGAGGCCCGCCATCGCGAGCAGGTCGGCGACCCCCGTGGCCGTCGAGAACCCCTCGCCCGCGGCGGCCGCGAGCGCGTCCGCGTCCCACTCGGCGGTCGCGACCGCGCCCGCAGCGATCTCGGTCGCTTCGCGCACGTCGCCGGCGATATCGAAGACGCTCGCGTGGGCGCGCTGGAGGTCGCGGTTGTACGCCCGCGGCAGCCCCTTCAGGAGGCTCAACGTACCGGTCGCCTCCCCGATCGCGTCGCCCGCGACGCCGCGGGTCAGCTCCAGCGTGTCGGGGTTCTTCTTCTGGGGCATGATCGACGAGGTCGAGGCGTACGCGTCCGCCAGCTCGAGGACCCCCTTGTTCGAGAAAACGATCAGGTCCTCGGCGAGCCCCGATAGCGTCGTCGCGAGCGTCGCGAGCGCCGTCGCCGTCTCCGCGAGGAAGTCGCGCGCCGAGGCGGCGTCCATCGAGTTGCGGACCGTCCCGTCGAAGCCGAGCAGCTCCGCGGTCCGGTCGCGGTCGACGTCGAACGGCGTCCCGGCGAACGCGGCCGCGCCGAGCGGCGACCGGTTGACGCGGTCGTACGCGTCCAGGAGCCGCTCCGTGTCGCGCGCGAGCCCGCCCTCGTACGACAGCAGGTAATGCGCGACCGTCGTCGGCTGTGCCGGCTGGAGGTGGGTGTACCCCGGCATCACCGTCTCCGCGTGTTCCTCGGCGACCTCAACGAGCGCCTCCCGGGCGGCGACGGTCGCCTCGGCGGCGTCGAGCAGGTCCTCGCGCAGCCGGTACCGGATACACGTCGCCACCTCGTCGTTGCGCGAGCGGGCGGTGTGCATCCGGCCGCCGTCCGGGCCGACCCGGTCGATGACGGCGGTCTCGATCGCCTCGTGGACGTCCTCGCCGTCCGGGAGCGCGCCGTGGCCGGCGGCCTCCACCTCGTCGAGCGCGGCGAGTATCTCGCCCGCGACCCCGCCGTCGACGATCCCTTGTTCGGCGAGCATCACCGTGTGCGCCCGGTCGACGGCGAGGTCCGCCTCGAAGATTGCGGCGTCGGCCGCGAGGCTCGACAGGAACTCGCGGGCGGGTCCGCCGCTGAAGCGCTCGCGCCGGACGGCGGTGTCGTCACCGCCGGCCGCCTCGTCCGCGTCGCTCGCGTCGGGATCGTCGTCGGTCATCTAGTTATCGTCCGCGTCGGACCCGTCCGTCTCGCCGGACCCGTCCGTCGCGAGCTCGGGCTTCGAGACGCTCGCCTTCACGTCGTTGGCGAGGCGCTCCTGGAGTCCGTGGTACTTCGCGACGCCCGTCGCGTCCGACTGGGCGATGCCGGCGACGTCCTCGGTGTTGAATGAGGCCATCTCCTCGGAGTAGACGGCGTACTCGGAGTCGCGGGCGACGACGCGGCAGTCGCCGCCGGACACCTTCACGGTCGCCGTGCCGGTCACCACGTCCTGCGTCTCGTCGACGAAGGCGTTCAGCGCGTCGACGACGGGCGCGAACACGAGCCCCTCGTACGCCTTCTCCGACCACTCCTGCTCGATCCCCTTCTTGAACGAGCGCTCGTTCTTCGTCAGGACGAGATCTTCGAGTGCCTGGTGGGCCGTCAGCAGGACCGTCGCGGCCGGGTGCTCGTAGTTCTCCCGCACCTTCAGCCCGAGCATGCGGTCCTCCATCACGTCGGTGCGGCCGACGCCGTACCCCCCGGCGTGCTCGTTGAGGTGCTGGATGAGCGGCACGGGGTCCATCGCCTCGCCGTCGACGGCGACGGGGATCCCCTCCTCGAACGTCACCTCGATGGTGGTCTCGCCCTCCGGCTCGGCGGTCCACTCGTAGATGTCCTCCGGCGGCTCGTAGTTCGGGTTCTCCAGCTTCCCGCCCTCGACCGCGCGCGACCAGATGTTCTCGTCGATGGACCAGACGCCGCCGTCGCCGGCCTCGACGGGCAGGTCCTTCTCCGCGGCGTAGTCGATCTCCCACTCGCGGGTGAGGCCGAGTTCGCGCACGGGGGCGATCACTTCAAGATCGGAGCCGCGCCAGACGGCCTCGAACCGGAGCTGGTCGTTCCCCTTCCCCGTACAGCCGTGGGCGATGGCGTCACAGCCCTGCTCCTCGGCGACGCCGAGGATCGCCTCGGCGATGACCGGGCGCGCGAGGGCGGTCCCGAGCGGGTAGCCCTGATAGCTGGCGTTGGACTTCACCGCGTCGAAACAGAGGTCCGCGAACTCATCCTTCGCGTCGACGACGTGGATGTCGAGCCCCAGCGCCTCGGCGGTCTCCTCGGCCTCGTCGAACTCCTCGGTGGGCTGGCCGACGTCGACGTTCACGCCGATGACCTCGTCGTAGCCGTACTCCTCTTTCAGCAGCGGTACGCAGACCGTGGTGTCGAGTCCCCCGCTGAACGCGAGTACAACGCTCGTCATTACCAGAGTACACCCGGCCTACGGTCTTAAATTCAGCGGTTTCGAGATTGTAAGAAAAAGACAGCGCGGCCGCTCGCGGTGACGATAGTCGAGACTCTCCGGAACGGAACGGCGCGAACGCGACGAGGGATGAAGATTACTGGCCCGAAGGGCCTCGTCGTCGCGCCGCGCCGGAAGCCGGTCGCGGCGGTCGGACGTCTCGTCGCGGTCGCAGGGCTCGTCGGCCTCGGAGAAGGGCGGCGTCGAGACGAGCCACTGCGGTCATCGCGTGTATGTACCGATCTCCGATATAAAACTGTTCCGCACCGCCCGGCGCGCGCAAGGTTTGCCGGACGGCCCGGAGATCGCCGGTCGCCCGGTCTACAGCGCCTCGCGGTACGCTTCGAGCGTCGTCTCGACGTCCTCCTCCGTGTGCGCGTAGGAGGTGAACTGACACTCGTACTGGTTCGCGGTGAGGAACACGCCTCGGTCTTTCATCTTCTGCCAGAACACCCGCTCCCAGCGGTCGGTCGCAGCGTCGGCCACGTCGGCGCCCGTCTTTGGACACGAGTCGTACCGGGCGCAGTCCGGGTCCTGCCGACAGCCGCCCGCGCAACAGGCGTCGACGTCGTCCGGCGCCTCGCGGGTGAACACCGTCTTGAACATCGAGTCGGTGCCGACGACGGTGTACTCCGGCGCGCGCTCGGCGCAGATCTCGGCGATCCCCTCCCGGAGCTGCCGACCGAGGCGGTTGACGTGCTCGTACACGTCGTTTTCGGCCGCGTACTCCAGCCCGGCCTTCCCGGCGGCCATCGTCACCGGGTGCCCGGAGAAGGTGCCGGACTGGAACACCTCGCCAGCGGGCGTGAACCCCTCGATGATCTCCGCTTTCCCGCCGATCGCGCCGACCGGGAAGCCGCCGCCGATGATCTTCCCGAACGTCGTCACGTCGGGGGTGACGCCGAACTTCGACTGGGCGCAGCCGAGGCCGCCCACCCGGAACCCGGTGATCACCTCGTCGAAGATCAGTAGCGAGCCGTGGTCGTCACAGAGGTCCCGCAGCGTCTCGTGGTAGCCGTCGACGGGCATCACGATCCCCTTGTTGGCGAGTATCGGCTCGACGAGGACGGCCGCGATCTCGTCGCCGTGTTCCGCGAACACCTCCTTCGCCGCCTGCGGGTCGTTGAACGGGATCGGCAGGGTGTGCTCGGCGAACGCCTCCGGGATCCCCGCCGTCGACGGGTGCGCGTCGCCCGGCGACCCTTCCACGAGCGTCGACTCCTGCGCGCCGTGGTAGCCGCCCCGCATCACGACGATCTTGTCGCGGTCGGTGTGGCCGCGCGCCAGTCGGACCGCCGAGACGGTCGCCTCCGTGCCGGAGTTGACGAAGCGGATCGACTCGACGCTCGGGACGTGCCGCGCCACGAACTCGGCGTGTTCGACCTCGATCTCCGTGGGCGCGCCGTACATCGGTCCCTCCGCGACGTGCGACTGGACCGCCGCCTCCACCGGGTCGGGCAGGTCGTGGCCGTAAAGGAGGGGGCCGTACCCCATCACCCAGTCGACGTAGCGGTTCCCGTCGGCGTCGATCACGTGGCCGCCGTCGCCGCGCTCGACGAAGAACGGGTGCGGCATCGTCGCCCGGACCGAAGAGTTGACGCCGCCCGGCATGACCGACAGCGCGCGGTCGTACAACTCGCGCGAGCGCTCGTGGTTCATACCGACCGGTTGGGTCGGCGGGCTGAAAGTAGTTGCCGAACCGCCGTCACGCCCGCCCGAAAAAAGTCCGTCCGTCGATCCGTGCGCGGTGTCTGCCCGCCGGGAGCGTCGCTACACCGCCTCCGTTCCGGTCGCACCGGTGCGGACTTGGAGCGCGTCCTCCACCGGCATGATGAACACCTTGCCGTCGCCGGCCTCGCCGGTCTTCGCGGCGTCGGCGATGGCGTCCGCGACCTCGTCGGCCGGGATGTCGGCCACGACGACCTCGACTTTCACCTTCTGGTGGAGATCGACGGTGAACTCCTCGCCGCGCCACTGGCCCTTCTTCGCGGGCTGGCTGCCGCGACCGGAGACGTTCGTCACCGTCAGCGAGGGGGCGTTGATCTCCGCGAGCGCCTGCTTGATGTCTCCGAGCTTGTCGGGGCGGACGACCGCCGTGACCATCTTGATGTCCGTGCCGGCCGCCGCGCCGCCGTCGGCCCGGGGAGACTCCCCATCGGACTCGGTCGTGTCGATCACCGACGGGCCGCCGTCGGTCGCGACGCGGTCGCCGCCGAACTCGGGGTAGGTCTCGACGCCGTGTTCGGAGATGTCGAGGCCCTCCTGTTCGTGCTCGGCGGTGACGCGCGCCTCGCCGGCGAGCTTGAGCACGTACCAGACCGCACCGGTTGCGGTGATCGTCCAGCCGCCGATGATGACCACGCCGACGAGCTGAGCGACGAAGTGGGCGCCGATGCCCGCGCTGAGCTGACCCGGTGCGGCGACGAACGGGAAGAGGAGCGTCCCGAGAACGCCAGCACTCCCGTGAACCGGGAACACCGCGCAGACGTCGTCGATCTTCAGGTTGTCCGAGACGAACTCGAAGACGATCGGGAGCTGCGCGCCGGCGAGCCCGCCGACGACGACGGCGCCCCACCATGCCGTGGTGTCGGGGATTGCGGTGATGCCGACGAGCCCGGCGAGCAGGCCGTTGGCGACGTAGAGGGTGTCGACCTTCCCGGTCTTCGCCCAGACGACGAGCGCGGCGCCGATCCCGCCGGACGCCATCGCGATCGTCGTCCCCATCGCGACGAGGTTGAGCGTCAGCGTGTTGAACACGCCGCCGCTGACCACCGACGCCGTGCCGACGTTGAAGCCGTACCAGCCGAACGCGAGGACGAGCGTCCCCAGCACGGCGAACGTCAGCGAGTGACCGGGGATGACGTTCGTCGAGCCGTCCTTCCCGTAGCGGTCCATCCGCGGCCCGAGGATGGCCGCGGCCGTGAGGCCCGCGATGCCGCCCATGCCGTGGACGATCATGCCGCCGGCGAAGTCGTGGAACGCGGTGCCCGTCAGCTGTGCGACGAGCCCGTCACCGGAGGCCGACCACGTGAAGGCGATGACCATCGGGTAGATGACCGCGGCCAGGAGGAACGTGTAGGTGACGTACGCGCGGAGCTTCGCGCGACCCGCGACCGCCCCGGAGACGATCGTCGCTGCGGTCATCGCGAACACCGCGCCGTAGAGCCAGTTGACGTAGGGACCGACCACGCCCGACTCGACGGCGAGTTCGCCGCCGGAGTACAGCGATCCCGCGGCGGAGGCGATCCCCGACGACCCGTTCACGAGGCTCGTGAACGCCGTGCCGATGAGGAAGAACACCGCCACCCCGACGCTCCACGTCAGGAGGTTCTTCGTCAGCTGGTTGGCGACGTTCTTCGACCGCACCTGCCCGGCCTCCAGCATGGCGAAGCCGGCGTGCATGAAGAAGATGAGGAACGTCACGACGAGGATCCACGTCCCGTTCATCGCGGACGCGAACGTGCTCGGATCGATCGTGGCGAGGACGCCGCCCGTCACAATTCATCCACCTCTACTGAACGCTCGTCCGATTCAAACCGTGCTTCGCTCGTGTTCATGTGCTGAATCACGTTTCGATTCCCGGGAACGCCTATACATAAACGTTAGAGTTGAGTTTCACAAAAAACACGGTTGATAATACGGCGGTCGTCCGATATAAGGACGTGGCTATGGAATATAAGGACGTTTTTCTCGCGGTTCCGCCGCAATTGTTGCGCTCGAACTCGACGGTCGTTGTGTAGCTCAGCTATCTATTTCGGCGTGACCCGTCGCCGAGCGGCGCTCTCGGGGCGGGCGCGGTCCCCTCTGGCGAGTATTGCCGCGCCGCCGTCCCGCGCTTGGGCGTCGCACGGGCTCTCCGTCCCGAATTCGGGTCGTTCCGGCCTCGTCGGCAGAAGTAGACGTTTGTCAACCCGTCTCGCGGTCCCTCGACGGAATCGATATCTCGGCGGTGTCAGACTGCCCTCTCTGCCGACCGATGTCCCGGAAACACCGTTATTCCGGCTTCAGACCCTCGTTCTGGACGCGCATCACGGCCTCGCCGTCGGCGAGGTTCGGCGCGTCGACGAGGCGGACGATCCGCTTGTCGCCCTTCGACTTGCGGAGGTACATCCGGAACGTGGAGGCGTGTCCGAGGATGTTGCCGCCGATCGCCTGCGTCGGGTCGCCGAAGTACGAGTCGGGATTCGACGCGACCTGGTTCGTGACGAGGATGGCGGTGTTGAACAGGTCGCCGATCCGCATCAGGTCGTGGAGGTGTTTGTTGAGCTTCTGCTGGCGATCCGCAAGCTCGCCCCGACCGACGTACTCCGCGCGGAAGTGCGCGGTGAGGGAGTCGACGCAGACGATCCGGATCGGCCATTCCGTCTCCTCGTGTTCGCCGGCCAGCTCCTTCGCCTTCTCGGCGAGCAGGATCTGGTGGTTGGAGTTGAACGCCTTCGCGACGTGGATCTGGTCGAGGAACGCTTCGACGAGCTCTTCGAGCGCCTCCTCGTCCGAGGGCGTCCCCTCGATCTCGCGGCGCTCCATCTCGTCGGCGAGGATCTCGTCGTCGAGCCCGCGGACCATGTCGTCGATCCGCTCCGGTCGGAACGTGTCCTCGGAGTCGACGAAGATACAGCCGCCGTCGAGGCCGCCGTTCTCCGGCTCTAGCTGGACGTTGACCGCCATCTGATGGGTGACCTGCGACTTCCCGGACCCGAACTCGCCGTACACCTCCGTGATCGACTGCGTCTCGATGCCGCCGCCGAGCAGGTCGTCCACCTCGTCGATCTGCCAGGAGAGCTTGCCGATCTCCTGGCGGCGCTCCAGCACGCTCGCGCCGGTCTCGAAGCCGCCGACGTCGGCGGCGTCGCGGGCGGCGTTGATGATGTCGGCGGCGGACGACTCGCCGATGTCGGCCGTGTTCGACATCTCGCCGGGGCTCGCGACGGCGATCGACTGGTAACTCTCGAATCCGTTGTCCACGAGCTTGTCCGCGGTTGCCGGGCCGACGCCGGGGAGGTCCTCGAGTTCGTCTTCAGGCATGTACACAGTACTTGTTTGCCATCCCGTATAAAGACTGGTTTACACCCGAGTGAAAGTGAAGTTCGCCGAGCGTCACCGCTCGGTCGCGGTTCGCTATCTCTCGAAAGCGTTCGTCGGAGCGGCCCGCTCTGTCGCGCGGTGAAACTGGTCGAGGGGTCAGGGGCGACCCGGCGGTCGGGTCCTCAGAAGCCGACGCGGCGGACGTACCCGAGGTCGCGGATCTCCACGAGCAGGTCGCCCGACAGCTCGGCGTCGGTGATCACGTACAGCTTCGGGTCGTCGGTGAACTCGGGGTCCTCGCTCAGCACCTGCCGGATCGAGACGCCGCGGTCGGCCAGGATCCCCGTTACCTCGGCGACGATCCCGGCCTCGTCGGCGGCCGCGACCTCGATGGTGAGCACCGTCAGGTCGAGGACCGGGGCGAGGTCCATCAGGCTCGGGACCGACGAGATGTTGGTGAAGATGCGCTTCAGCTCGGGGTCGGCCAGGATCGCGTCGGTCGTCGAGTCCACGACGCGCCGGTCCACGTCGAGCTCGCGCGCGATGCCGGTGTAGGGGATCTCGATCCCGCCGGAGACGACCCGCCCCTCCTCGTTGACGGAGAAGCCGCGCTCCAAGAACAGCCGGATCACCGCCTGCTGGCTGGGTGACCCCTCGAACTTCTCGAGGATCTCGTCGAACATTCGTTGTCGGGAGTGGTCGCGGCCGGGCGTTAAAAAGGCGGGTGCGTCGCGGCCGGTCGCGTCGCGGTCGTCTGGCGACCCCGCCGGCCCGGACCACTTCCGCCCCGCCACCCGACCCCTTTTAGCCGACGCCGCCGAACTCCACCCCGTGTCAGAGTCGCCGCACCTGCGGTTCTTCCCGTACGAGGAGCCGTACCCGAACCAGCGCGAGGCGATGGACCGGGTCGCCAACGCGCTGGACCGCGGACAGGACGTGCTGTTCGAGGGGGCGCCCGGGACCGGGAAGACCCTCTCGGCGCTCGTGCCCGCGCTGGAACACGCGCGCGAGCACGACCGCACGGTCGTCATCACGACCAACGTCCACCAGCAGATGCGGCAGTTCGTCGAGGACGCCCGCGCGATCACGCGCGAAGAACCCATCCGCGCGGTCGTGTTCAAGGGGAAGTCGTCGATGTGCCACATCGACGTCGACTACCAGGAGTGTCAGACCCTCCGCGACACCACCCGCGAGATGGTCGAGACGGAGAGCGAGGTCCGCGAGCTGGAGTCGCGACAGCGCGAGCTGCTGGCCGAGAGCCGCGAGGGCGATACGGGCGCCGCCGAGGCCCGCGAGTCGGTCATGGACGAACTCGACGAGCTGGAGGCGGAGATGGAGGAGTACGACGCCGCGAACGTCTGCGAACACTACCGCAACAATCTCACCCGCGACACGGACGACTTCTTCGGGTGGCTCTTCGAGGACGTCCGCACCCCCGACGACGTGTACGAGTACGCCGACGAGCGCGCGCTGTGCGGCTACGAGCTGCTGAAGAAGGGGATGGAGGGGGTCGACCTGGTCGTTTGTAACTACCACCACCTGCTCGACCCGAACATCCGCGAGCAGTTCTTCCGGTGGATCGACCGCGACCCGAGCGAGATAATCACCGTGTTCGACGAAGCGCACAACATCGAGAACGCCGCCCGCGACCACGCCACCCGAACGCTGACGGAGAACACGCTCGACGCCGCCTTAGACGAGGTGGCCGACAGCGACGACTCCCGCGCGGAGCCCGCCGAGAACGTCCTCCGCGCCTTCCGCGACGCCCTCGTCGAGACGTACGAGGACGCGCTCGGCTTCGGCGGCTCCGAGTCCGTGACGGAGAACTGGGAGGACATTGCGGTCGCCAACGACGACCGCCGCGACGACCTCACGCTCGCGTTTCTCCGCAACTACGAGGGGACGGGGATCGACGCGGAGACCGAGCTCGCCGTCCAGCTCGGCCAGGCGATAGACGAGGAGTACGAGCGCCGCTACCGGGACGGGGAGGCGACCACCCGGTCGGAGTCGCAGACGCTCGCGGCCGCCCGGTTCGTCTCGACGTGGATGGACGAGGGCGCGGAGTTCGGCCAGTATCCCGTGCTCTCCGTCCGGCGCGACGGCGGCACCGACGAGGTGTACGGCCGGGCGGAGCTGTACACCTGTATCCCGCGGAGCGTCACGAGCGAGCTGTTCGACGAGGTGGCCGCCTCGGTCCTGATGAGCGCGACGCTGCGCCCGTTCGACGTGACCGAGGACGTGCTGGGGCTGGAGGACGTCGCCTCGATGGCCTACGACATGGGGTACCCCGAGGCGAACCGCCGGACGTTCGCCGCCGACGTGCCGCCGCTGTTCGCCGCCGACCGAAACGACCCGGAGACGCAGGAGGCCGTGTCGTCGCTGCTCCGCGACGCAATCCGCTTTACCCCGGGCAACACGCTCGCCTTCTTCCCGTCGTACGCCGAGGCCGAGCGCTACCACGAGCGGCTCGCTGGGCCGAGCGGGGGCGGAAGCGCCGCCGGCGGCGCCGCGGCGGACGCCGTCGACCTCGGTCCGATCCACCTCGACGGGCCGGGCGAGGACGAGGAGCGGCTCCGCAGCGAGTTCGTCGAGAGCGACGGCGCCGCGCTGTTCACCTCGCTGTGGGGGACGCTCGGTGAGGGCGTGAGCTTCGACGGCGACGACGCCCGGACGGTCGTCGTCGTGGGCGTCCCGTACCCGCACCTCTCGGACCGCACGGAGGCGGTCCAGGACGCCTACGACCGCGCGTTCGCGGACCGCGACCGCGCCCGCGACCCGGGGTGGACGTACGCGGTCGAGGTCCCGACGATCCGCAAGACGCGACAGGCGCTCGGCCGAGTGATCCGCGGCCCCGACGACTACGGCGTCCGGATCCTCGCGGACCGGCGCTACACGACCGCCGACATGGGGAAGTACTCGGTCCGGTCCGCGTTCCCGCCCGAGGAGCGCGAGGAGCTGCTCGACGTCGACCCCGCGAAGCTGAAGTTCGCGATGCTGAACTTCTATCAGGACCACGACGCGTACGACGGCCCGCCGCCGTCGCCGTGACGCGGGCGCGCGGTCCCGCTCGCGGGCGCTCGCCTCGACGTCACTTCCGGCCGTCCTATCCGGGCATCGACGCGAGCAGGATCGAGACCAATATCAGGAGCCCGGCCAGCAGCGTCGTGACCACGGCGTGGATCAGCGTCATCGCGGCGACCGCCCGCCGCGGCTGCTCGTAGCTCCACCAGAACATCGTCCCGTCGACGAGGAGCGCCGCGAGGAGGATGAGCCCCCCGGGGAGTTCGAGCCCGTTGCCGGCGACGCTGATCACCGCGGGCAGCGGGCCGATGTAGAGGGCCCGCCGCGGGTCGGCGTCGCCGAGGACGTTCCGGGCCGCGACGTGCGCGGTGAGACAGAGGAACAGCGCCAACAGGACGGTCGTCCCGAGCACGGAGACCGGCGTCACCGTCTGTAAGAGCATGGTCGCCATACGCGGCGACGGGTAAAAGTGATCGCGGAACGCGGTCGCGGTGTCGCCGCATCGCGGCCCCGTCTCGATCGCGGGCTCACCGCGTCAGTCCAACAGCCCGAGGCCGTTCAGCTCCTCGACGATCACGTCGACGGCTGCCTCGGCGTCGGCGGGGCTCGTGCCGCCGGTGACGACCACTTTCCCGCTGCCGAAGAGCAGCGCGACGACCTCCGGCTCGTCGAGCCGGTAGACGAGCCCGGGGAACTGCTCCGGCTCGTACTCGATGTGTTCCAAGCCGAGCCCGATCGCGATCGCGTTCAGGTTCAGGCTCTCGCCGAGGTCGGCCGACGTGACGATGTTCTGGACGGTGACCTCCGGGTCCTCGATCGGGATCTGGAGCGCGCGGAGCTCCGCGAACACGATGTCGAGGCTCTCGTGGACCGCCTCGACCGAGTTCGCGCCCGTACAGACGATCTTCCCGGAGCGGAAGATCAGGGCGGCCGACTTCGGGTCCGTGGTGCGGTAGACGAGCCCGGGGAACTGCTCGGGGTCGTAGTCGGCGCCCTCGAGGTCCATCGCGACGCTCTGGAGATCGAGTTCCTGCCCGATCCCCGTGGAAGCGACGACGTTTTCGACGGTGATCGTCTCCTTCGGGTCGGCCCTCATTACCTCCATCCTCGCCCGAACGACTTAAAAAGGTGGCTGGTCGGAACCGCCACGCTATTGCCGTCGCCGCGCGGAGCGGTCGGCGTGTACTGGCTCGAACTCGCCGGCGAGACCGACGCCTTCGCCGCCCGCGAAGCGGCGACCGCGGCGACCGGCGTCGACCTCCTCGCGCCGGGGATCGCTCGGACCGGCGGGATCGACGGCGCGCACGTCCGGCGCCTCGCGTACACGCGCGCCGCCCACGATGCGGTCGCGCGGACGGACGCCGACGTCGACGCCGCGGTCGCCGCGCTCCGCGCCGCGCCGCTCGACCGCTCCGGAAGCGTGGCGGTCCGCGCCCGCGACGTCCGGGGAACGTCGGGAGTCTCCACCGAGGCGGTCGAGCGCGAACTCGGGAGCGTCCTCGTCGACCGCGGGTTCGACGTCGACCTCGACGACCCCG
>NZ_NHNZ01000109.1:0-19549 GCF_002727095.1 Halorubrum sp. C191
AGGGTGGGCGTCGTTCGAACCGACTACGGCTCCAGCCGGTTGGGGTCGCGCGGGAACATGATCGCCTCCTTGATGTTGTCGAGGTCGGCGACCTTCTGGACGAGGCGGTCGATACCGAGCCCGTAGCCGCCGTGGGGGGGCGTGCCGTAGCTCAGCGCCTCGATGTAGAACTCGAAGTTCGCGGTCTCGACGCCCTCCGCCTCCATGACCTCCACCATGCGCTCGACGTCGTGTTCGCGCTGGCCGCCCGAGGAGAGCTCTTGGCCCTTGTAGATGAGGTCGAACTTCCGGGAGGCGATCTCGTCGTCCGGCACGTCCTGCATGTAGTAGAACTTCTCGTCGGGGTAGCCGACGACGAAGAACGCCGGATGCCCCTGCTCCTCGAAGTGCTCGCCGAGCAGCTTCTCGCCCTTCGTGTCGAGGTCCGTCGGGTCGTCGGGGAAGTGGCCGAACTCGGTTTCGAGGATGTCGAGCGCCTCGTCGAAGGTGATCCGCGGGAAGTCGTCCTCGGGGACCTCCAGGTCCACGTCGAGAAGGTCGAGTTCGCGCTCGGCGTTCTCGGCGACCTCGCGGAGCGCGTAGCGCAGCGACTCCTCTTGGACGTCCATCACGTCGTCGTGGTCGTCGATGTAGGCCAGCTCCACGTCGAACATCGCGATCTCGGAGACGTGGCGAGAGGTGGCGAAGTCCTCGGCGCGGAACGCGGTCCCCGTCTCGTAGACGGCCTCGTAGCCCGAGGCCATCAGCATCTGCTTGTACAGCTGGGGGCTCTGCGAGAGGAACGCGTCCTGGTTGTAGTAGAGGATCGGGAACAGCTCGGCGCCGCCCTCAGCGCCGCCCTTCGAGATCAGCGGCGTCTTGATGTCGACGTACCCCTCGGCTTCGAACCACTCCTCCATCGCGGTGATCAGCTCGGAGCGCAGAGTGAACACCGCCAGCGTCTCCGGCTTCCGGAGGTCGAGCGCGCGGTTGTCGAGCCGGGTCGAGAGGTCGACTTCGATGTCCTTCGAGATCTCCAGCGGGAGCGGGGACTCCGCCTCGTCGATGACCTCGTACTCGGTCGGCGCGATCTCGACGCCCCCGGGCGCCTGATCGCTCTCCAGCGGTTCGCCGACGACGCGGACAACGTCCTCGGCGCCGACGTCCTGAACGGCCTCGAACAGCTCCGGCTCGCGCTCCTCTTTGAAGACGATCTGGATGAGCCCCTCGCGGTCCCGCACGATGAGGAACACGAGGCCCCCCAGGTCGCGGATCTCGTGGACGTGGCCGGCGATGGCGACCTCGTCCGCGTCCGGTTCGACGTCCGACGTGTGAATTCGCTCGATCATGGCGGTGGCTGCTTACGCGCAACTGGTCGGGCGGCCGGCATAGGCCTGTCGTCTCGGGGGCGACTGAACGGGTCGCCCGCGGCCGCTCCGGCGGATTATCGGCGGCTTCCGGACCGAATTAGCCATGTCATGAGGTAGCATAACTAACATAATTTTAATACGAAACCGGTACTGGGGTTGGACGACGGCGCATTCAGCGCCTCGGAGACCGACCATGACCCGTTCCACCCTCCCGACGCTCGTGCGGTCCGTGAGCGTCGCGTCCCTCGGGTGGATCGGGGTCGGGTATTCGGCTCCGAACTCACGGTCCGTCCGCCCGACCGCGTGACGCGCGTCGGCTGGGGAGGTTTCCCCGCGGGACGGACCACACCCGTTCTCTCCAGCCGCCGCGTTCGTCGCGCGGGTCGAACCGGACGACCGTTGCCCTCGCGAGCGCTGCCGCCGGCGACCTCGCCGCCGGCGCGTTCGAGGCCGCGGACCGGTCGCGTTCCGGGTTGCGACCCCGGGCGGCCGACCGACCGCACCGCGTTCGACTCGCGGCGGGGGCGTATGGCGGCAGCCATCCACACGCCGTCGGTCGAGGCCACGGTGACCGTCCGCGTCTCGCAGGCGGCCACCGGCGACCTCGTCGCCGGCGCACGAGCACAGATCGAGCGAATCGACGGCCTCCGCGTCGAGGAGATCGAGATCGCCGGCCTCCGTCCCGGCCTCAACGACACCACGGTCGAGGCGGTCGCCACCCTCGCGGTCGGCGAGGAGGCGGGCCTCAACGAGGACGCCGAGGAGTTCGTCGTCGATCGCGTCCGCGAGCGCCTCGCCGACGGCTTCGGCGTCGACCCCGAGCGCGTCGAGCGGGTCGACCCCCCCGACTGACGGGGGTGCCGGGGCGTCACCTCCCGGCCTATTCTCGCGGGAGCTGCTCCCGCACCTCGGCTTCGACGCGGCGAAGCACCTCGCGGATCGGGAGGCCGGTCGCCTCCGCGACCGCGGCCGCGTCGTCGTACTCCCCGCTGACGTCGTACACCTCCCCGTCGGTCGTCGAGGCGACCTTCACGTCGACCTCGTGGTCCTCGCCGTCGACCCGGAGCGTCGCCGTCTCGAACGCGCGGTCGGCGATCCAGCGGTGGCTCGCGCCGGACTGGCGCACCCCGAGCGTCCCCGTCTCGCGGGCGAGGCGCTCGGCGACGGCCTCGGCGTCCGCCGGCTTACAGATCACCTTCACGAGGTGTCCCGGGCGCGACTTCTTCATCGCCGTCGGGACGATCGTCACGTCCCGCGCCCCGGCCCGCGAGAGCGTCTCCTGAAGCCCGCCGAGCACCTCCGGCGCGGCGTCGTCGAGGTTCGTCTCCAGGACGGCGATGTCGTCGTGTGCGAGCCGTCCGTCGACGGGCTGCCCGGCTCGGGCTCGGTCATCGTCGCGTTTCTCGCGGTCGCCGTCAGGTCCGGGTTCTCTCCCGTCGCCGACGAGCGCGCGGAGGACGTTCGGGTGGCGCTCGAAGTCGGCGTCGCCCGCGCCGTAGCCCGCGCGTTCGACCGCGAGGTCCGGGACCGCGTCGAAGCCGTCGGCGACCGCTCCCAGTATCGCCGCGCCGGTCGGCGTGAGCAGTTCGCGGTCGATCGGCCCGCCGGCGATCCGGAACCCGGCCCGGCTCGCGATCTCGGTCGTCGCCGGGGCCGGGACGGGGTACGTCCCGTGGCTCATCTCGACCGTCCCCCCGCCGGCTGCGACCGGCGTCGTGACGACTCGCTCGGGACCGAGGTCGGCGAGCAGCAGCGCGGCGCCGACCACGTCGGCGATCGCGTCGTCCGCGCCCACCTCGTGGAAGTGCGTCTCGTCGAGGTCGGTGCCGTGGACCGACGCCTCGGCGCGGCCGAGCAGCTCGAAGGCGTCGAGCGCGGTCGACTCGACGGCCGGCGGAAGGCCCATCGACTCGACCAGATCGACCACTTCGCGGTAGCTCCGGTGGACGCCGGCCCCCTCGGCCGGTTCGTCAGATCCGGAGGTGCTCGGATCGTTGTCGTGGTCGTGGCCGTGGTCGTGGCTGTGGTCGTGGCCGTGGTCGTGGTCTCCGTCGGTCTCGACCGTCCTGTCATCGACGAGGACATCGACCGTCGTCGCGCGGATCCCGTTCTTCTCGACCTCGCCGACGGCGTACCGGACCGGAAGCGCGTCGCTCACGGGGGCGAGCGCGTCGGGGTCCGCCCCGGCGGCGATCAGCGCGGCGCAGATCATGTCGCCGGCGGCCCCGGTCCGACCGTCGAAGACGAGCGTTCGCATGCTGGTTCCGACGCGACTGCCGGACAAATACCTCCGGATTCGATCGCGGGCGGGCGGCGAGCGTCGGGCGAGTTACACCCCCTGGCCGGCCGCGAACAGGTACAGTTCGCCGATCACCAGCAGCGCCACCACCGCGAGCGGGACGGCCAGAATCCCGGCGACGCCGAGCGCGTACAGCGCCGCCCCGACGAGCGCGCCGGCGACGAGGAAGGCGAGCCGAGCGAGGAGGGACCGCATTGGGCCGGAGAGGGAGTCGAACACGGCCGAAAGTCACCTCGAACGGGCAAAAAACGTCCGTTGCGGCCGCCGCAGATCCACGGCGAAAACGCACGCTTACGACGAGGTTTTAAGAACGGACGCCTAACCGTGCCATATGATAACACAACCTGCCGCGGCCGCCGACAGATCGGTGCGGAGCGGCGGCACGGGCAACAGGCTTATTCCCGGACCGGGTCCAGATACGACCATCCCCCGCGAGGAACTATGAACGAAGTCCAACTCGAAGTGGCGAAGGCGTACCCGAACGACTCGGGGCGCGGCATCGCCCGACTCGACCCCGATACCCTGTTACATCTGAAGCTCTCGCCCGGCGACATCATCGAGATCGAGGGCGCGGAGACCACCGCGGCGAAGGTCTGGCGCGCCGACCGCCAGGACTGGAACACCGACACCGTCAGGGTGGACGGGTTCACCCGCCAGAACGCGGACGTCGGCATCGGCGAGCGCGTCACCATCCGGAAGGCGGAGGCCGAGAAGGCCGACAAGCTCGTCTTGGCCCCGCCCGAGGAGGCGTCCGTCCAGTTCGGCTCCGACGCCGCCGGCATGGTGAAACGCCAGATCCTCAAGCGGCCGGTCGTCGAGCGCGACATCGTCCCCGTGATGTCGTCGACGAACCACCCGTTCATGCGGTCGCCCGGGCAGGCGATCCCGCTGATCGCAGTCGAGACGGAGCCCGATGGCGTCTGTCTCATCACGGAGGACACCGAGGTCGAGCTGCGCGAGGAGCCGATCTCCGGGTTCGAGAAGACCGGGGGCGGAATTACGTACGAGGACATCGGCGGGCTCCAGTCGGAGATCCAGCGCGTCCGCGAGATGGTCGAGCTGCCGATGAAACACCCGCAGATCTTCTCGAAACTCGGGATCGAGCCGCCGCAGGGCGTCCTGCTCCACGGCCCGCCCGGCACCGGGAAGACGCTGCTCGCGAAGGCGGTCGCCAACGAGACTTCGGCGTCGTTCTTCTCGATCGCCGGCCCCGAGATCATCTCGAAGTACTACGGCGAGTCCGAACAACAGCTCAGGGAGATATTCGAGGACGCGAAGGAGGAGTCGCCCTCGATCATCTTCATCGACGAGCTCGACTCGATCGCGCCGAAACGGGAGGACGTCACCGGCGAGGTCGAGCGCCGCGTCGTCGCGCAGCTGCTGACGATGATGGACGGGCTGGAGACCCGCGGGCAGGTGATCGTCATCGGCGCGACGAACCGTGTCGACAGCGTCGACCCCGCGCTCCGCCGCCCCGGGCGCTTCGACCGCGAGATCGAGATCGGCGTCCCGGACGAGGTCGGCCGCAAGGAGATCCTCCAGATCCACACCCGCGGGATGCCGCTCTCGGACGACGTGAGCCTCGACCACCTCGCCGACGAGACGCACGGCTTCGTCGGCGCCGACATCGAGAGCCTCACGAAGGAGGCCGCGATGAAAGCGCTCCGGCGCTACCTCCCCGAGATCGACTTAGACGAAGAGGAGGTGCCGCCGAGCCTCATCGACCGGATGATCGTCAAGCGCGACGACTTCTCGGGCGCGCTGAACGAGGTGGAGCCGTCGGCGATGCGAGAGGTGCTCGTCGAGCTCCCGAAGATATCTTGGGACAACGTCGGCGGACTCGAAGAGGCCAAACAGCAGGTCCAGGAGTCGGTCGAGTGGCCGCTCACCTCTCCCGAGAAGTTCGACCGGATGGGCGTCGACGCGCCGAAGGGCGTGCTGCTGTACGGCCCGCCCGGGACGGGGAAGACCCTGATGGCGAAGGCGGTCGCCAACGAGACGAACGCGAACTTCATCTCGGTGCGGGGGCCGCAGCTGCTCTCGAAGTGGGTCGGCGAGTCTGAGAAGGCGATCCGGCAGACCTTCCGGAAGGCCCGGCAGGTGAGCCCGACGATCATCTTCTTCGACGAGCTCGACAGCCTCGCGCCCTCGCGCGGCCAGGAGATGGGGAACAACGTCTCCGAGCGCGTCGTCAATCAGCTCCTGACGGAGCTCGACGGCCTCGAAGACATGGGCGACGTGATGGTGATCGGCGCCACGAACCGCCCGGACATGATCGACCCCGCGCTGCTCCGCTCCGGCCGGTTCGACCGGCTCGTGATGATCGGCCAGCCCGATCAGGAGGGCCGCGAGCAGATCCTCGACATCCACACCGAGAACACGCCGCTCGCGCCCGACGTGAGCCTGCGTGAGGTCGCCGAGATCACTGACGGCTACGTCGGCTCCGACCTGGAGGGGATCGCCCGCGAGGCCGCCATCGAGGCCCTGCGCGACGACGACGACGCCGAGGAGGTCGAGATGAAGCACTTCCGGCGCGCCATGGAGTCGGTGCGGCCGACGATAAACGACGACATCCTCGCGTACTACGAGGACGTCAGAGAGCAGTTCAAGGGCGGCGGCGGCGAGTCGCTGCGCGACACCGGCGGTCGGATCGGGTTCCAGTAACGCGGCCGGCGGTCGATCTCCTGCGGGGACGTTTTGAGTGTCGCGCGCGTAGCGATGCTCATGTCCGACGACGTGACCGTCGACGTGGAGGTCGAGGTGGAGGTCGACCGGGACGAACTGGAGATCGAGCGCGACGACGCCGAGTCGATCGAGGCGACCTACGAGGCGAACGGGATCGAGATCGAGGTCGAAGCGGAGGTGGAGACGGACGGCGGAGACGGCGAGTCCGCCGAAGAGGAGGACGAATCCGCCGAGAGCGGCGGAGAATCCGGCTACGAGGACTCCGAGTAGCGGGCGTCGAGTCGCCGCCGCTCCCCCCGGCGCACCGACCCGTTCCGCTCCTTTTAACCTCGCCAGCGACCAAAGAGAGCTATGTCCAAGCCCCGCGTCCCCGGCGGCGACGAGAACGCGCTGGAGCTACCCTGCGGGGAGACGATCGGCGTCGGCGAACTGGACCTCGGGATGCGCGAGTACGAGTGCGACTGCGGCGAGACCCACGCAGTCGTGATGGACGTCCATCCCCCGGAGCGGTTCCTCCCCGACTTCTTGGTCGAGGTGCTCCGGGAGGCGATCGAAACGACCAGCGAGGAGATGCCGGAGTTCGACACGCCGCACCTCCTCGGCGTCGTCTTGGAGGAGTTCCCCGAGGCGGTCGTCGCGCACGACGCCAGCGAGAACGCCGACGTGGGGTACGCGATGGTGTGGGTGACCGAGTTCGACTCCCGCCGGCTCCACGAGGTCGTCGTCGAACTGGTGGTCGAGCTGATGGAGCACGCCGTGAGCCACGCCGACGACGACGAGGCGCTGTCGGCGTTCGAACGAGAGATGGTCGAGTTCGACGTGAGCGAGTTCGTCGAGCAGTACCGCGCGGAGCGCGACCTCGAAGCCGAAGACCCCTACGCCTGAGCGTCGGACCCACCGCGGTGACGACCGCGAGAATCGCTCAGCCCCCGGAACGCGGCCGCTTCGATGCCTGCGTCTGACAGTCGTCCGACTCCTGTCTCACTGAACCCTATATGTTCGGAGACCCTACGTAAGACGTATGAGCGCCGGCGAATACGACCGGTACGACCGAATTCGCGGCGTGCTCGCCGAGGCCGACGAGCCGCTGACCGCCCGGGAGATCCTCGCGCTCGTCGAGGAGTGCGACGAGTGCGAGGCGATCGACAGCCCGCACAGGGTCGCCACCGTGTTAGGGCGACGGGCCGAGCGCGGCGAGGTCGAGGTCATCGCGGGCCAACCGTACCGGTACCGGCTGGAGACCTGAGGGGCGGCCGGAGGCCCGGAAGGCAACTGTCTGCGGCCGGGCGTGCGATCGTTCGGCTGAGCCCGCGAGCGTGCTACGGCGTCACGATGAGATCGAACCGATAGACGCCGTCACGGTACTCGACGACGACGTTCCGGAAGTCGACGCGCTCCTCGTAGCTGTCGATCGGTTCGAGGTCCTCGGCGATACCGAGCGCGCCGAGGGCCTCGCTGAGTTCGTCCGAGGGCGGCGCACCCTCCTCGTAGCGGCGGGGCTCCTCGGCGATCGCACCGTCAAAGACCCCTTGAGCGGCCTGCGAGAGCCCGGCGTCGGTGAGATTGCGCTCGACGATGGCGTCGCGCGCGTACGCGATAAAATCGGCCCGCGAGTCGCTGACCTCGCCGATCGCGTACGTCCACTCCGGGACTTCGACGGTCCGGCGCTCCGTCACGGCCCGGAAGTACTCGTCCTCGTACTCGACGAACTCGAACGGGGGCGAGGGGACGAGGGCGCTCGCATCGGCGTCGAACCCGTGATGGAACTCGACGGTCTGTAGCTCGTCGAACTCCGGGTCCCCGAGGAAGCCGTCGTTGCCCGCGTACACGGCGTCGAGCGCCGCGTCGAGCACGCGCTCGTCCTGGTCGGAGAGGTCGAAGGGCGGTTCCGCGACCGCCGCGCCGTCGGGCGGCGTCTCGTCGACCCGGTCGACCGCGAAGTGCCAGCGCTCGCGTTCGAGGACGCGCTCGTCGGTGATCCGGACCTCGTAGAAGGTCTCGTCCCGGCGGAGGAACGTCGGCCGCGGGCGCGTCTCGGTCCCCCACTCGTCTCGACCGACCAGCGGCCACTGTCTAACGGTCACCGTCCCGGTCTCGAACAGCGCGGAGAGGGACGCGGTCTTGGCTTCGGTCGTGAAGTCGACGCGGGTGGTGGCGTCGATGACCGTGGGATCGGGCCACAGGTAGGGGGGTCCGATCGACGAGAGGTCCAGTTCGTCCCCGATGAGGGCGTACGAGTCGAGGCTGCCGGGGCTCAGGCACCCGGCCGTCGCGGCGGTCGCGCCGGCGGTGCCGAGCAGTTGGAGGGCACGGCGGCGGGAACAGGGCATGTCGTCCGGGAGTTCCCGACATCTCGGTAAATTCCTTGCGATGGGCGGCTCAGGCCGTTACGCCGGCGGTGACGCGTCGTACGAGCCGGGCGTCGTGACTCGGTTCCTGACGGCGGTGTCGGCTATCGTGAGATGTCGTAACACTCACCGTGATACGGAATAGCTTGCGAAAATCGCAAATCTACTGCGAGATTCGTACTCTACCGCCGACCTTATTACGATGACCGTATTCCGTCCGCGTAATGAGCGAAGACCGGACGATTCTCCTTATCGGCAGCGGACCGATCCAGATCGGACAGGCGGCCGAGTTCGACTACTCCGGCGCACAGGCGTGCCGCGCCCTACAGGAGGAGGGCGCCCGCGTCGTCCTAGTGAACTCGAACCCCGCGACGATCATGACCGACCCCGAGACGGCCGACCGGGTGTACATCGAGCCGATCACGCCCGAGGCGATCGCGGAGGTCATCCGGATCGAGGAGCCGGACGGCGTCATCGCCGGGCTCGGCGGGCAGACGGGGCTCAACGTCACCGCCGAGCTCGCCGAGGAGGGCATTCTGGAAGAACACGACGTCGAGGTGATGGGGACGCCGCTCGACACCATCTACGCGACGGAGGACCGCGACCTGTTCCGCCGGCGGATGGAGGACCTCGGCCAGCCGGTCCCCAAGTCGACGACCATCTCCTTAGACGAGGGCGAGTCGGTCACCGACTTCGACGAGGCGGCGTTCCGGGGGCGCGTCCAGGAGGCTGTCGACGCGGTCGGCGGCCTCCCGGTCATCGCCCGGACCACCTACACCCTCGGCGGCTCCGGCTCCGGGGTCGTCGACGAGTTCGAGGAGCTCGTCGAGCGCGTCCGCAAGGGGCTCCGCCTCTCGCGCAACAGCGAGGTCCTCGTCACCGAGTCCATCTCGGGGTGGGTCGAGTTGGAGTACGAGGTGATGCGGGACGCCGACGACTCCTGTATCATCATCTGTAACATGGAGAACATCGACCCGATGGGGATCCACACCGGCGAGTCGACGGTGGTCACCCCCTCGCAGGTCATCCCCGACGACGGCCACCAGGAGATGCGCGACGCGGCGCTCGAAGTGATCCGCGACCTCGGCATTCAGGGCGGCTGTAACATCCAGTTCGCGTGGCACGACGACGGCACCCCGGGCGGCGAGTACCGCGTCGTCGAGGTGAACCCGCGCGTCTCGCGGTCCTCCGCGCTCGCGTCCAAGGCGACGGGCTACCCGATCGCCCGCGTCACTGCGAAGGTCGCGCTCGGAAAGCGGCTCCACGAGATCGACAACGAGATCACCGGCGAGACGACCGCCGCCTTCGAGCCCGCCATCGACTACGTGGTGACGAAGGTGCCGCGCTGGCCGATCGACAAGTTCGACGACGTGGACTTCGAGCTCGGCACGGCGATGAAGTCCACCGGCGAGGCGATGTCGATCGGGCGGACGTTCGAGGAGAGCATGGTGAAGGCGCTGCGCTCCTCCGAGTACGACCCCGCCGTCGACTTCGAGACGGTGAGCGACGACGAGCTAGAGTCGGAGTACCTCGAACGTCCGAGCCCGGACCGCCCGTACGCGATGTTCGAGGCGTTCGACCGCGGCTACGACGTCGACGACGTGATCGACCTCACCGGCATCCACCGCTGGTACGTCGAGCGCTTCGAGCGCATCGCCGCCGGGACCGCGGCGGCCGCCGAGGGCGACTTCACCGAGGCCGCGATGGTCGGCCGCACCGACGCGGAGATCGCGGCGACCGCCGCCGCCGCCGGCGTCGACGCCGACGTGGGGCAGGTCGAGAGCGCGGTGCCGGACCGGACTTACAAGCAGGTCGACACCTGCGCGGGCGAGTTCGAGGCTTCGACGCCGTACTACTACTCCGCGCGGCTGCCGGAGTTCCTCCGGGGCGCCGACACCGCGGGCGCGGCGAACGAGGTCCGCGTCGACCCCGACGTGGAGAGCGTCGTGGTCGTCGGCGGCGGCCCGATCCGCATCGGACAGGGCGTGGAGTTCGACTACTGCGCGGTCCACGCGGTGCGCGCGCTCCGCGAGCTCGGCATCGACGCGCACGTGATCAACAACAACCCCGAGACGGTGTCCACGGACTACGACACCTCCGACGGGCTGTTCTTCGAGCCCATCTCCGCCGAGGAGGTCGCCGACGTGATCGAGACGACCGGCGCCGACGGCGTGATGGTCCAGTTCGGCGGGCAGACCTCGGTGAACGTGGGCGAACCCCTTCAGGCGGAGATCGAGCGCCGCGGGCTCGACTGCGAGATCCTGGGGACGAGCGTCGAGGCGATGGACTTAGCGGAGGACCGCGACCGGTTCAACGTCCTGATGGACGAACTGGGCGTCGCCCAGCCCGAGGGCGGCACCGCGACGAGCGAGGCGGAGGCGCTCGAACTGGCCCACGGGATCGGCTACCCGGTCCTCGTTCGCCCCTCCTACGTGCTGGGCGGGCGCGCGATGCGCGTCGTCGAGGACGACGCGGAGTTAGAGGAGTACATCGAGGAGGCGGTCCGCGTCTCCCCCGACAAGCCGATCCTCGTCGACCAGTTCCTCGACGACGCGGTCGAGCTGGACGTCGACGCGGTCGCGGACGGCGAGGACGTGCTCCTCGGCGGCGTGATGGAACACGTCGAGAGCGCCGGCGTCCACTCGGGCGACTCCGCGTGCATGATCCCGCCGCGCTCGCTCGGCGACGAGACGCTGGGCCGGGTCCGCGAGGTCACCGAGGATATCGCCCGCGCGCTCGACACGGTCGGACTGCTCAACGTCCAACTCGCGGTGACGGGGGTCGACGACCCCGACGCCGAGAGCGAGGTGTACGTGCTGGAGGCGAACCCGCGCTCCTCGCGGACCGTCCCGTTCGTCTCGAAGGCGACGGGCGTCCCCATCGCCAAGCTCGCGGCGAAGGTGATGACCGACGACCTGACGCTCGCCGACCTCGACGCCGCCGAGCAGATCCCCGAACACCGCAGCGTGAAGGAGGTCGTCCTCCCGTTCGACCGGCTGCCGGGGTCGGACCCGCGGCTCGGCCCCGAGATGAAGTCCACCGGCGAGGTGATGGGCACGGCCACCTCCTTCGGCAAGGCGTACGACAAGGCGCAGGACTCGACCGGGAAGCCGATCCCCGAGTCCGGCACAGCCGTCGTCGACCTCTCGGCCGAGGAGTTCCCGGACCCGGGCACCGAGGCGGGCGAGGCGCTCGTCGACGGGTACGCGGCGCACTTCGAGCTGAGCGAGGCGACGGACCTGATCGAGGCGGCCAAGCGCGGCGAGCTCGACCTCATCGTCTCGCGGCAGCGTGACCTGCTGGAGGTCGCCGTCGAGGAGGAGATCACCTACTTCTCGACGCACGCCTCCGCGAAGGCGGCGCTCGAAGCCCTCGACCGCGCGGGCGACGACCTCGACGTGATGGCGGTCTCCGACCGGCCGAAGCGCGTCGAGCAGTGGGGCCGCGAGTAGTTGGAACGAGCCCGAGTGCGGCCGCTCCCGCTGGCTGTTTATAACGCTTCCAGCGTCGCGCGGTCCACCTCGGTGGCGGGCATCGCCTCGCCGCCGTACTCCGCGACGAAGTCCTCCACGTCGTCCTCGTCGGTGAACGGGACCAAGTCCGGCCCCATCGCGCCGATCACCTCGCTGCGCGCGACGACCGTGAGGGTCGTCTCGCGGGCGAACGCCTCGCTTTCGACGTGCGAGGAAAACATCGTGTCGCCGCCCTCCTCGAACACCTCCTGGTCGACCGCCGAGTAGTCGGTGAGGAAGGTCGCGACCGGCGTCCGTCCCGCGTCCGCCGCGTCGAACCGGTAGGTGTACGTACAGGTGCCGCTACAGAACTGCGCCGGGCGCCCCCCCTCCGGCTCGTCGTCCTCGAAGTGGACCTGCCCGACCGTTCCGGGGTGGTCCGCGACGATCATCCCGCACTGGTCGCAGGCTTGGTCGTCGTCGATCGAGACGGGGGACACGGACTCCGACCCTCCGCCGGCACAGCCGGCGACCGCGGCGGCGCCGCCGGCGGCGAGTCCGGCGAGCAGGCGTCGCCGCGGGATGTTCTCGCGTCGGTCGGGTGCGCTCGTCGGCTGGTTGTTGCTCGTCATAGTTGTATTTGGAATACCGGGCTATTAGCCCCTCTGGACGCGTTCAACGGTTCGTTCGAGGAACGAACCAGACGTTCTAAGTCGCTGCCGATCGAAGCGGACGCGTGGCAGTTTTCGACCCCGCTACCGCCCGGTCGCGTCGCCTCCGGCTCGCGCTCCTCGGGCTCGTCGCGCTCGCCGCGGTCGCGACCGCGGGCGCGTTCGCCGCGGACCCGAGCGAGTCGGTACCCGAGCCGGTGCGGTTCGACGACGCGGTCGAGCTGGGGCTCTCCTCGGAGACGGACGCGCTGATGGCCGGCGACGCGACGCTCCCGCGCGTCCAGGTGTTCTACTCGCAGCTCCAGTACGTCGTCGGGTACAACGGGATCGCCTCGTTTGTCGACTCGCGCCGCGATGGGCGGACGGAGCGCCAGTTCGGCTATCCGCTCGTCGCGTACGTCGAGACGTTCGACCATCGGGACCCGGGCACGACCGAGTCGGGGCTGTTCGCCGCGGGCGGCGCGGGCGGCTGGACGCCCGTCGGAGAAGCGCGGTACGTGGTCGACAGCGACGCGCGGACGCCGGCCGGGCCGGTCGTCGTCCCATTCGCGAGCCGCGACGCCGCGGCGGCGTTCGCCGACGAACACGGCGGCTCCGTCGTCGGCTGGGCGGCGGTCCGAAGTCGGTCGTTCGACATCGACTCCGCGGCGACCGTGCGGGCGCTCGCCCCGGACCGCTGGCGGACGGCGAACGACCGGATCGCCGCGGCGGAGCGGCGCGCGGACCGCCCGGCCTCCGTCGTCGTCGGCGAGGACGCCCCCACGATCGGCGCCGCGGTCGCGGCCGCGCCGCCGAACACGACGGTCCGTGTCCCGCCCGGGACCTACGAGGAGACCGTGACGGTGAACCGGTCCGTGACGATCGCCGGCGCGGGCAGCGGCACCGGCCCCGGAGCGACCCGCGTCGTCGGCGACGGGAACGGGTCCGTGATCACCGTTCACGCGCGCGACGTGGCGGTCACGGGGCTGCGGATCGCGGGCACGGGGAACCGCACCCGCGACCCGGAGGCGGCCCGCGCGTCCCGCGAGAGCGAGGGCGGGACGTGGGACACGAACATCCAGCTCGGCTACGGCTACGGCGACGCCGGGATCAAGGCGGTCGGCGCGCCCGGGCTCGTCGTCGACGACGTCGCCGTCGACACGGAGGCGAGCGGGATCCTGTTGCGCGACGGGTCGCACGCGACCGCGAGCGGACTCCTCGTCGAGGGGACCGACGAGTGGCAGGACGGGTTCATGGGCGTCGCCGGGATGAAGTCGCGCGTCACCGTCACCAACAGCCGGTTCGAGGGCGGACGCGACGGGATCTACCTCCACCGCGCCGACGGCTCGATCGTGCGGAACTCGACGTTCGTCGACAACCGGTACGGGACGCACCTCATGTACACCGGCGACGCGCTGGTCGCGGACAACGCCTTCCGGAACGAGCTGTTCGCCGGAGTCACCGTGATGACGCGGCCGGCCGGCAACGCGATCGTCGGCAACGACGTCCGCAACTCCAGCGCGGGGATCCAGGCGTCCGGCACGCGGACGTACGTCGGGTACAACACGCTGGTCGGGAACGAGCTCGGCTTCTCGACGAGCGCCCGGGGGTCGCTGTACGAACACAACGTCGTCGTCGACAACGAGCTCGGCGCGCGGGCGACGACCGTGGTCCCCTCCAGCCGGGTCGTCGCGAACGACTTCGTCGGCAACGGCGACCACGCCACGGCCGGGGCCGGGGCGCTCCGCGTGTGGGCCGACGGCGACCGCGGGAACTACTGGGACGGCGCGAGCGTCGGCCCGCACGCTCCCGGGAGCCGGGCGTATCGTCCGACTTCGCCCGTGGACGCCGCGCTCCACCGCCACGTGAGCGCGGCCGCGGTGCGCGAGTCGCCCGCGGCGCGGCTGCTCGACGCCCTCCGGGGGACCGTCCCCGGCGCCCGCTCGGGGAGCATCATCGACCCCGCGCCGGCGGCCGCGCCGTACCACCCCGAGCGGGTCGACGCGGTCACCGGTGCGGGCGCCGACGCCGACGGACCGGTCCGAGCGGACTGGCGGGCCGCCGGCGAGCCCGCCGGAAACGCCACGGCGACCGCGGAGGGGTCGGCGTGAGCGAGCCGACGCTCGCGGCCGTCGACGGCGTCACCCGAACCTACGGCGGCGTCCCGGTCCTCGATGGCGTCTCGCTGTCGGTCGAGGCCGGCGTCACCGCCGTCGTCGGCCCCAACGGGTCCGGCAAGTCGACGCTCCTCGGGATCCTCTCGGGTGCCGTCGAGCCCACCGCGGGGAGCGTCCGGTACCCCGAGGGCGGCCCGCGCGCCGGGTCCGAGAAGCGCGTCGGGTACCTGCCGCAGCGGGTGCCGTTCCGCGACGGGTTCACCGCCCGGGAGACGCTCGGGTTCTACGCGGCGCTGGCGGGCGGCGACCCGGACGCGGCGCTGGCCGGCGTCGGGCTGTCCGACGCGGCCGGAAAGCGGGTGGGAGCCCTCTCGGGCGGGATGCGGCGACTGCTCGGGATCGCGCAGGCGACGCTCGGCGACCCGGACGTGGTCGTCCTCGACGAGCCGACGAGCGGGCTCGACCCGGAGATGCGGGAGCGGGCCTTCCGGGCGGCGGCCCGCGCGGGCGACGACGCCGCCGTCGTCGTCAGCTCGCACGACCTCGACCTCGTCGACGCGCACGCGGACGCCGTCGTCGTCCTCCGTCGCGGTCGGGTCGCCGCGGCGGGGGCGCGCGACCGGCTCCTCGACGACCACGGGGTCGACGGCGTCGCCGAGCTGTACCGCGCGGTCGCGGGCGGCGCCGAACCGCCGGCCTCGCCCGCCGAAAGCGAGTTAGCGGACGACGGAGAGGGGGGTCGGGACGACGGCGAGGTCCACGTCACGGGGGTGTCAGAGCGATGAACCGGCGACTTGGCGGGGTCTGGGTCGTCTTCCGCCGTGAACTGGCCACGGTGCGGCGGACGCCCGGGTACGCCGTCCTCGCGGTCGGCCTCCTCGTCGTCCTCGGCGGGCTCGTCGCGGTCGGCGGCGGCGGCGCGACCGGGTTCGTGCCCGCGGTCGTCGACCTCCTCTTACCGACCGAAGTGTTGGTGCCGCTGCTGGCGGTCGTGCTCGGCTACCGCGCGCTGTTCGCCGACGCGGCGAGCGGGGAGCTCGGCGTGATCCGGACGTACCCGGTGAGCGCGGCCGGGTACGTCGTCGGCGTGCTGCTCGCGCGGACGGCCGCGCTCGTCGTCCTCGTCGGCGGGCCGTTCGCGCTCGTCGGCGCGTACGTGTGGCTCACCGCCGCGCCGGACACGGGGATCTTCGCGACGCACTCGGGCGTCGACTCGCCGGTGCTGTTCCTCCGCTTCCTCGCGCTCGTCGTCCCGTTCGGCGCGGCGTACCTATCGCTGTCGGCTGCGGTGTCGACGATCGCGACGACCCGGCGGAGCGCGTTCGCGCTCGGCCTCCTCGCGCTGCTCGCCGGCGTCCTCGGCGGCGACCTCGGGGTGCTCCGGTCGCTGTCGGCCGGGGCGTCGCCGAGCGGGATCGCCGGCTCGCTCGCCCTCTCGCCGAACGGGGCGTTCAGGGGACTCGTCTTCGAGCACGTCATCGGCGTCTCCTTCGCGCCGGAGGGCGGGTTCGTCGACACCGGGCGGGCGGTGGCCTCGCTCGTCGGGTGGACCGTCGTCGGGGGCGTCGCGGCCGTCGCCGCCATCGCGCTCGGTCCCCGCGTCGACGTCGCGGTCGAGCACCTCCGCGCGCGGCTCGACCGATGAGCCGGTCGGTCGAATCGACTTGAAGCAAGCCGGCCGGTCGACTCACTTCGAGGCCGCGTCGTCACCGATCGCCCCGGGCGCGTGGGCGTACACCGCGTAGAGGACGAGCGCGGCGATCAGGAAGTCGAGGCTGTGCGCGAGGAGGTGGTGGACCGGCATCGGCACGACCCCGAGGACGGTCCCGACGCCCACCACCGAGCGGGCCAAGAGCGCGCCGACGGCGAGGGAGATCAGTCGGTACTGCGCTCGGCGGCGGCGGCGGTACGCGGCGAGGCTGACGGCGAAGAGGAGGCTCGTCCCGAGTCC
This sequence comes from Halorubrum sp. C191, assembly GCF_002727095.1. NCBI lineage: Archaea > Methanobacteriati > Methanobacteriota > Halobacteria > Halobacteriales > Haloferacaceae > Halorubrum > Halorubrum sp. C191. The sequence goes on from NZ_NHNZ01000109.1 coordinate 16,852, forward strand.
GGCGGCGACCACGACCGCCAGGATCGGGAGCGATCCCTCCACGGACCAGCCGGCGAGCGCCGGCACCTCCCCCGGGATCGACTGCGTCACGGGTCGCCCTTGGGAGGGGACGGATAAGAAGACGTTCCCGTTCGCCGTTCCCAGACGGGGGGACCGCACGAGCGCCTTTTATCCCAGAGGCGGGTAGAACGGACAGTCAGGAATGTCGGACACCAGAGCCCGGATCCGACGCCACGTCCGCGACACGCCCGGCGTCCACTTCAACCGGATCGGTCGCGACCTCGAGATCGCGACCGGGCAGGCGCAGTACCACCTCCGCCGGCTCGTCCGCGACGGCGAGCTCGCGGTCGAGCGGATCGGCGGGCGGGCACACTACTTCGACCCGACGGTCGACCCGTGGGACCGACGGACCCTCGCGTTCCTCCGGCGGGAGACGGCCCGCGAGATCGTCGTCCGCCTCCACGCCGCGGGACCGACGCGGCCGTCGGCGCTCGCGGACGACCTCGACCTCGCGCGGAGCACGGTGTCGTGGCACGTCTCGACGCTCGCCGACCACGGGATCGTCGAGAAGTCCCCCGACCGGCCGATGACAGTCTCGCTCGCCCGGCCGGACCGCACGGCCGCGCTCCTCGACGAGGTGTCGCCGTCGCTCCCCGACCGCATCGTCGACCGCTTCGTCCGCACCGTCGACTCGCTCTTCGACGCCGACGGGTGACGCCGCCGACCGGGTGGCGGCTCCCCCCGGACCGACGCCGCGCGCGAACCGCTCCCGTTCGCCGATCGCACCAGATCGGTTAGCGGTCTCCGGCACCTCCGTCCGATATGGACCTCTCCAGCCTCGGCGCGCTCCGAGCGCTCGTCGCCACCGGCGGCGGCGCGACGTGCGAGCCGACCGGCTCCCTGTACGCGACCGACTCGCTCGGCCTCGGCGTCTTCCTCCTCATCGGGCTGCTCGGCGGAGCCCACTGCCTCGGCATGTGCGGTCCGCTCGTCGGCACCTACGCCGACCGGATGCGGTCCGCGGAGGCCGGCGGACGCGACGGGCGGGACGACCTCACCGTGCGGCAGGTCCGGCAGCACGCGCTGTTCAACCTCGGACGGACCGCGAGCTACGCGACGCTCGGCGGTCTCTTCGGCCTCGCCGGGAGCCTCGCGTTCGTCACGGGGCGGACGGTCACGACCCTCGCAGACGACGTCCACGCGCTCACCGGAATCGCGGTCGGCGGGGTGATCGTCGCCCTCGGCGCGCGCTACGCGCTCCGGCTGGAGTTCGAGTCGCTCCCGATACCGGGGTTCGACCGGGCGGCCGCGGCGGTGAGCGACCGGATCGTCGCCCGCGTCGACGCGTGGGTCGGCGACTGGCGCATCCTCGGGCTGGGGGCGGCACACGGATTCCTGCCGTGCCCGCTGCTGTACCCGGCGTTCCTGTACGCGTTCGTTCAGGGGAGCGCGCTCGGCGGCGCCGTCTCGCTGGGCGTCCTCGGCCTCGGGACGGTTCCGGCGCTCCTGTTGTTCGGGACGGCCTTCCAGTCGATGCGCCTCGAGACCCGGCTCCGGTTCCACCGCGTCCTCGGCGTCGCGTTCGTCGCGCTCGGCTACCTCCCGCTCCAGCACGGGCTCGCGACGCTCGGCGTCCCGCTGCCGCATCCGCCGATCCCGTACTACACGCCGTTTTGAGGGATCGACAGCGCCCCGGGCGCCCGCGCACCCAATATCCCAATTCCCACCCGCCGCGGCCGCCCGTTCGTCGATCGCACCAGACGCGTTATGCGCCGCTCGGCCCTTCACACGGGTATGAATCGCCGCACGCTGCTCGCCGGGGCCGGAACGGTCGCGTCCGGCTCCCTCGCGGGCTGTACGTCGCGTCTGTTCGGCGGGACGCCGGACGGCGTCGTGCTCGACCCGCAGGAAGACCAGATCGCGGACAGCGAGGACCTCGCGTACCCCGCGTACGGCCAGCCGCTGCCGTCGTTCGAGCTGTCGGCCCCGCTCGCGGAGAAGACGTTCGACAGCGACGCGCTCGACCGGACCGCGCTCGTGACGGGCGTGTTCACCTTCTGCCCCGCGGAGTGTTCGATCCTGCTCCGACAGTGGGCTCGGATTCAGGGCCGCGTCGCGGACGCGGGGCTGACGGAGGACGTGTACTTCCTCCCGATCACGTTCGATCCCGAACGCGACGACGCGGCCGCGCTCCGCGAGAACGCCGCGTCGGTCGGCGCCGACCTCGACGCGGGCAACTGGCTGTACCTCCGGCCCGAGACGCCGGCCCGCGCGAAGACGGTGGTCGAGGACCGACTGGGGATCGCCTTCGAGCGGACGACCGAGAGCGAGCGCCTCCCCGGGTACGACTTCACGCACATGGTGGTGACGTTCCTCGTCAACCCCGACGGGATCGTCGAGCGCGCCTACCGCGGCGAGCGGGTCGACCGGGACCGCGTCGTCGCGGACATCGAGCGGGTTGCGTCGGCGTTCGCCGACGAGTGACGCGGCGACCGGGGCTGACGGATCGGCGCTGCGGGTCACCGGGAGTCGCCCGATCGGAGGGGAACGCACAAGCCCGCGCCGCTCGTTCGGCCCGGCATGAACGTCGATATTCTGGTGTACGACGGGTTCGACGAACTGGACGGTATCGGCCCGTACGAGGTGTTCGACTACGCGCTCGGCTACGCCGCCGAGGAGGACGACGGGACGACAGGGG
>NZ_NHNZ01000150.1:0-13498 GCF_002727095.1 Halorubrum sp. C191
GGCATCGCAGATGAGGGTACCCGCCTTGCTGAATACGACGAAACACAGTGGGATCGGATGATCGACGTGAATCTGAAAGGCGTTTGGCGATGTCTGAAAGCCGAGATCACAGAGATGGTTGAACGAGGTGGTGGCGCCATCGTCAACACTTCCTCGGTCGCTGGTGTGAGTGCGAACGGAAGCGCACACTACGCGGCCAGCAAACACGGTGTTATTGGACTGACTCGGCGGGCAACAGTTGATTACGCTAAAGATGGAATCCGGTTCAACGCTGTCTGTCCGGGTGTTATCGACACACCAATGGTCAAACAGGCGGGAGAGGACAACAGCGAAGAGATGGACCGCATTACTGCGGGTATCCCAGCAGGACGCCTCGGTGAGCCAGAAGAGATAGCCGATACAGTCGTTTGGCTCTGTTCTGAGGATTCCTCCTACGTGATGGGACAGCCAATTATTGTCGACGGAGGGTTGCTTGCTCAGTAGCTGAACAAATATCGCAGCGGTGGCTTTCGTTACGGCGGCACCGTGGGGTGTGTTTTTTCATACTATACACCAGTTCCCGGGAGTTTCACACAATAGAAATAGCGATTTAATTCGACTTTGAAGCCCGTATACGGCTATTTACGGCGGCACTACGGTGTCTTCCCACCCCGCATTGCCGCCACAATTACAATTCAGCAGTCGGTCATCACTGGACCGAAGAGGTCGGTATGAGCTACCTGTTACGCTTGATCCACGCACAGAATTCGTCGAAATCCTTTGCGCCGGCCTGCTCGGCGATGCTCCGCAACGTTCCCATATTGACCTCGTCGTGTAGAGGGACCGGAACAGTACGCGCGTCCGAATCGTGGTCTGCGGGCGGTTCCCAGCGGAGTATCGCATGGTCACCGTTCGTTCGGTCCCACTCGTAGATACCGCTGTTCACCATCACCTTCACGATCTCTTTGCCCGAAAACGTTCCTTGTGCCATACAGTCACTGGAACACGTCAGACTCGTCCAGTGACCCAGAGTTGTTCTGTTCCGGGTTAATCCCCATCGTACGGAGTTCCTCGTCGCTCGGCGACTCTCCAGCACCGTGATAGCCGGCGACGGCCTCGTCGAGGTTTTCGAGCGCAGCCTCCCGGGTCTTTCCTTGCGACGTGACACCGGTGTCTTCGTCACGAGCAATCCACATGTCTCCGCTCTCGCCAACAGACAGTGAAATGTTGACCGGCAGTATGGGCTCCTCATCGCCGGGGTCGTCGATGTCTGTACTCATGATTCTAGAGAGGCTTGGGAGTCGAATAAATCTGGTGTGTGTAGTGGATCGTGTTGTATTCGCTCTCTGTATTCGGCATGAGCTTGACGAACTACTAGCGGCCGAGGATTTCAACAGATCCGCCCCTAGATGTGCTAGAATCCTACTACTATGGATCTCAAATCCTGTTTGAAACGTTCAAGAATCCCCCGTTTCCTGTACGCCTGCCCACTCAGATGTGATAAAATACCCTGCTACAATCCTTTACAATTGACACGAAGTCCGTGCTGTATAGAGCGCGCGTATCGGTCACGACACTGATTTCTCATTCGAAGACTGACGGAATATTATGCCAAATGACCAGTACCAGTACGAGTCAATTGGGGTAATTCGGACACCTTTTGAATCGCCGGAAGGGATGCCGATCCAACCAACTGGAGCGGATACCGTAGAGGGAACTGTTGAGCTAAAGGAGTCATACGTTAATGGGTTGAAAGACCTGGATGGGTTCTCTCACTGTATTTTGCTTTATCACTTTCACGCAGTTGCTGATACCGGTTCGTTACAGGTTGAACCATTTCTTGATGAAGAACAAAGAGGCGTCTTTGCCACCCGAGCACCACAGCGCCCGAATCAAATCGGCCTCTCTGTTGTTGAAGTTGATTCAATCACAGGACCCGAAGTGACCGTCCGAGGAATCGATGTCGTTGATGGGACACCGTTGCTGGATATCAAACCGTTCGTCCCTGACTTCGATGTTCCAGATGATGTAGACACAGGCTGGCTCAACGCATCGCGGTCAACAATCAAATCTAAACAGGCTGATAAGCGATTCCTCTGATGAACTCACCCTCTGTATCTCGCACGCCTACCGGAACACTCCTCTGAGTTAGTAGAATCCTCGGCGGTCAATACGCAGAATCTTTCCAACTACTAATTCAGACATGTTTTAACTGTAAACAACAGCTTGTGAATCGTTCTATGACACCCTTGACTATGGTAAAATTCATCTTGGTTATGGGTTGAGGCGGATTTCGAAGACAAACGAATGGGTGGACGGATATGGACCCCTTCTTTGGCTCCGTGAGCACCGACCGGTAACTGGTCGGTACATCTCCGGTTCCACACGTTCGGGTAACACATATAAAATATGTTTGTAGAAAGCTTTCTAGCGTTTATAATGCCGTCTGAAGCATAAGATATTCGCATCCCTTAGTCCATAGATAAATCCGAGACAGAGCGGACACTGGTCATGCCGTTGAAATACGAATCCGGGACAACCACACTGATTGCCGCGTGATCGCTATCGAAATTTCACCGAACTGAAGCCGACCGGCGAGGCGTCCTCCATTCCGGATATGATGCTAGACGATAGGGGTGAAGGTGCCCTCTGACGCCAACGCGTCACGACAAGCGCTGGTGGTGGCTCTGTTGCGCCGGCCGTGAGTGCCAGTCCTGTGGGGCGTCAGTCCTAGGCGGCCAGCTGAAATGCCGGTTCTCTCTCACCAACTATCTCGGAAGTAGCGCCACCAGCACGAACGAGATAGCGTCGACGACGATCCTCGGTATCGTCCACCTGGTTGTCGAGTCGGCCACGTTCTACGGTGCCGTCGCGAAGGGCGTCGGCGCAGCGTTCGTTACCACCCTTGATCTGTGCGTTACCCGCTTTTGCGGTGGCGTACACTCGTATGGCGCGGCAAGTCGACCAGTTAGGACTTGACAGCGATGCAGTCGTGCTCCGCAAGCAGTTCCCGACCACGCTGTGTCAGCAGATAGCTCATTGGATTCCCGTCGGCACCCATTCCACAGGCATCGGACATCGGACAGCCGCTACAGGCCGCCGACTCACAGTCGATCGTGCGGAGGTACCCCTCACGGACCATCGAGTCAAGCATCCCACGGATGGCATCTTCCCGCGTGTCCAACCGGGTGGCGATCGTCGAGACGGGTACGTTTCGCGCGACCATCGCGAGGACACGACGGTAGGTACTCACGACGCAACCACCTCACGAAGTCGGTCGATAACAGCGATTCCGTCAACGTGACGGACGGCGGGGAGCGTGAGCAGAACGGCGATGAGTGCTGGCACGTACGGTGGCGCTAATGCGCCGAAAATTGCCCCTGGTGGAGCAATCCACGTCTCAGCGCCGCCCGGGATCGCTTCCAAGACCGCAGTCAAAAGCTGAGTGCCGGCCGTGATCCAGAGCATACCACTGGCGAGAACAACGGTCGCCCGCTCGCGTACACTGGGGACGTCGGCGAGGACAGCATGGGTGTACAGTCCGCCGGCGGTGGCGAGGATGATGCCACGCCAGAGGACGTAGGTGCCACCGATCGAGACTGGTCCGACTGCCCGACTGACGCCAAGGATCCCGGCGGCGAGTTCGATTCCGCCAACGACGAGCAGGCCGGCTCCGAAAAACGCCCAGTAGAGACGCGTAATCCGCATTTATGCCACCCCCATAACGATCCCAAGTAGATGGAACAGGCCGCCCCAGATGAACAGCGCTGCGATCAGCGTGGCGAGACTCCCAAGGAGGACGCGCGTAAGTCCGCCGCTGTTGCGGCCCTCCTTAATCAGCATAACGAAAGTGGCTACACAGGGAAAGTAGATACTGATCATGATTACGGACATTACTGTCTCGTAGGGAGTGAGTGCGATGGCGCTCAGCTGGGCGACGGCAAGGTCCTTCCGCATGAAGCCGGCGACAAGGGCGGGGACCGTGTCTGCCGGTACGCCGAACCAGCCGGTTAGCACGGGCTGGACTGCCATCCCAATTACACTCATGAGGTCAGTCACATAGAGTACGTTCATCACTCCGACACCCACGAGGACGAACGGCAAACCGGTCGTGAGAAAGCCGCGGGTGCGCATCGCGAGTTTCTGGCCGAGTGGTCGCGGCCGCGGCCAGCGAAGCGGTGGGATGTCGACAATAAACTCCGGTGTCGAGCCACTGACAACCCGGTTGAGGACGGCACCGAACACAAAGAAGCCAGCAATCAGATACAGGAGGATGAAGCCCGTATACTGGGGGATCAACGAGAGCATCACCCCCAGCTGGGCGCCACAGGGAATAAACACCGACAGCAAGGTCATCATTATAAACCGCTGTTTTTCCCCCTCTAGTGACCGGGTCGCCTCGACGCCCGGCACGTTACACCCAAAGGAGAGAACCATCGGCACGACCGCGAAGCCGTGTAGGCCGATCCGGTGGAAGAACGTATCGAGCAACACGGCCAGCCGTGGGATATACCCTGAATCCTCAAGGACGGATAGGATGAAATATAACGCAAGCAGCGCCGGAACAACAACGCCCACGGCGACGAAGAGACCACTCGTGAGCATCCCGAACGCCTCGAAGCTATTGGTTGCCGCCGGGTCGCCGACTAAGACGAAGTACACCCAAGTGCCCTCAAACGGGAACGTTTCCTGAAGCCAGGGTAGCCAGTACCGATCGAACAGGGGCACGAAGTACCCATCGGTGAAGAAGCCGGCGACGGCGCCGAAGAATCCCCACATCCCGTAGAGCACGGCGATTGCGAAGGGAAAGCCGGTCCACGGCGAAACCATCAACTGACCGATTTCGTCGGCAACCGAGGCCTCAGCGGTTTCGTACTCAACAGTTTGATCTGCGATTTCGTCAACGAGATCCCACCGCGCCGCAGGATCAAGCTGTGAGTCCATATCAGGAGCCGTTTCGAACGCGTGTCTGTACCTGTTCAATTGACGGGGCGTGTGCCTCATCTATCCGACGCTGGAGGGTTTTAATCCCCCGTCCCTCCGTAGCAACGGCCGGAACAACCGGTACGCCAAGCAACCATTCAACCCGGTCGACATCGATGTCGATCCCCTTGCGACGGGCCTGGTCCCACATATTGAGCGCCACGACGAGCTCGTATCCGCGTTCGATTAGCTCAAGCATGAGGTTGAGCCCCCGCTCAAAACGTGTGGCATCAATCACGCCGATAACGAGCACATCGGCAGCTTCTTCGAGGAGTTCGACCGTTACCTCTTCTGCGCGGTCTCGCGGATCAAGCGAGAAGGTGCCTGGCGTGTCGATGATGGGAATCGGATCACCGTCGATGACGAGCTCACCCTCGGCGTAGTCGACGGTTGTCCCGGGATAGTTCGACTCGGTCGCACTCGCGCCGGCGAGCCGGTTGAACAGTACGCTTTTGCCGACGTTTGGATGTCCGACGAGGAGTATCTGCGAGGGATCGGACATCACTCAACGGAGAGTTCGATCCCTTGAGCGCACTGTCGACTGATCGACGTCACCGACTGATCAACCGCAACAACCAGTGGACCATGGAACGGCTGTTTGGACCGCACCTCAAGCTCGCGTCCGGGTCGAATGCCCATCGCAAGGGCGCGATCAGATACGTCTTCGTCGACCCGCTCAATCGTTCCGGTCTGTCCGCTTTCGAGGGCCGCCACGTGGGTGCTACCGACGGACAACCCGTTATTCGTCTGTTCAGGTATGACCGAGGCGATGAGTCCAGAGAGCATTATTATACTCACTCGCTCTGATTCAGTATTTTTTGGCCCGCCTAAAAAGTACTGCGGTCGTGACGCCGCCACTGCGACGAACCCATTCGCGGGTACCATTACGACACTACGGTGATTCTACAATACTGCGATACCGGGTGTCCAAGCAATACCGTTGTCTGCCGGGCGGTCAGCCATCCCAGACGGGGAGGATAATGTCGACGGGCTGAGCCCGGCAGAGCAACACCAAGAACCCAGCTTTCACCACTGCGTCGAGTAACAGGAACCCAAGGTTCGTTACGCCGAACCCAAATAAGCCAAGCCCCTCGCTGCCGAGCAGCCACACAACTGGATAGCCCGGGCCGACAGCTAAAAATAACCGCCGTAGGTCTGTGTACAGCGCCGAGCGCCAGCCGCCGGCGCCTTGGCGACCGACGAGCAGGGCAAACAGTCCGACCAACGACAGCGTCGCGAGTGCGAACAGTGCGTAGCGCGCCGGCTCCGATGTCAGCGCGGCGCCGATGCCGGCGCCGACCATCAGCAGATCCAGGCCGACTGCGAGACGGACCGTGTTGGGCTCCTCGGTAAGCAAGAACAACCCGGCGACGTACGCCGGCGTCCCGACGAGCCACTCCGCGTAGTGGAGCCATGCGACCGAGCCTGTGGCGAGGTCAACCCGTCCGTAGCCGAGGCCGATACCGGCGTAGCTGACCGCCGACGCTCCGAAGATGACGGCGACGATCCACCGGTAGCGCCGGAGCTCGTTGCTAGTGGGCCGTACGGCCACGGCGCCAGCGGTAACAAGCGCGAACCCAGCGGCCGCGAGGAGACTGACGGACCGCACCGTCGGTCACCGGCTGACCAGCCGCTCGCAGTCGAGCGCGTCGGTCGCCTCGCAGGGGCGGTCACAGGGCCGGGAGAGCTGGTCGTCTAGCCGGGAGAGCTCTCCGGAGGGAACGGTCCGGCCGATCCGGTAGGCCTGTTCGGTGTCCAAGGAGATATCCACCGTCTCGAAAAACTGCTGGACGAGACACCGCCGCCACAACAGGTCCCGTGCGATGCGCTCGCCGCGGGGGGCCAACTCCACCCCGACGTAGGGCTCGTAGGTCACCAGCCCCGCTTCGTCGAGTGTTTTAATCGTCTCGGTGACCGTCGGCCCGCTCACGCCGAGGGAGTCGGCCAAAACACCGGTGCCGACCGGGGAGTCGTCGGCGAGCGTCAATACCAGCAGCCCGCAGAGATGACGCCCCTCCGCCGGGCTCACGGGGAGGCTCGCAGAGGACGCGTCACTCATCGTGTCCACCCCCGTGCCGCTCCTTTGCCGGTCGGCCACCGGTGTCGTCGGCTACCCAGTACACGACTGTCCGGCCGGTCTCACGCCGGCGGAGCTCTCCCCGCTCGACCAGCCCGTTGAGCTTCGTCCGCGCTGCCTCGGTCGATACCCCGAGCACGTCTGCGACGTCTGTGGTCGTCACGACCGGGCCGTCAACGGCGCTAAACACGTCTTGGACCGCCTCGGGCGGGACTGTCTCCGCGAACCGGCCGTTGTCGCGACGACGCCGGCGCCGCCGGCGGCGGTGTGGCGTCTCGTCGCTCATCTCGTTGATATTACCCGCTCGTGTAATATAAACGGTTTGCTAGTAGCAAACCCGCAGGTCGGGTGCGCGCGTCTCAGACCGTCAGCGTGATCTGACCGGTGAAATACAGCGAGCCGACGGTGCGAACGAGATCCCGAGACAACCCGTTAGCGCACTTGGTCATAACTCACAATAATTCCCACTATTAGGAATACGGCTCAATATATATTTGCTACGAACGCAACGTCCACGCGTGTCACAGCAGTACGTCGTTATCGGGGGAAACGCTGCCGGGATGAGCACCGCGACGCGACTCCGACGACTCGACGAGACCGCCGAGATCGTCGTCCTCGAGCGGGGGGAGAACATCTCGTACGCGAGTTGCGGACTGCCGTATCACCTCAGCGGCACTGTCGCTGAAGACGATCTCACAGTGATGGGGAGCGAGCAGCTCGCAGCCGCCTTCGACCTCGATATCCGAACGGGCGTCGCTGCGACAAATGTCGATCCGGATACGCAGACGGTCTCGGTCACTGCGGCCGACGGCGAGCCAGCGGCGATTGCCTACGACGACCTCGTTATCGCGACGGGAGCGAAGCCGCTCGTCCCGCCCATGTTCGACCTGTCCGAACTGGAACACTGTCACACTCTCCGGACCGTCCCAGACGCGACGGCTGTCCGCGAGGGGATGGCCGGTGACGAGCGAGCGCTCGTTATCGGCGGCGGCTACATCGGCCTCGAAGTCGCCGAAAACCTCTCTGAAGCCGGGAACGACGTCGCCGTCGCCGAGTTACTTGAACAGGTAATGCCAAACACACTCGGTCCGGAAATGGCAGCGAGAGTCGAGTCACGGCTCCGCGACCGGGGCGTCGATCTCCGGCTGGGAACCGGCGTCGACTCGCTGACGGAACCCGGTGACGGGACAGTTGTCGCCACGACGGACGGCTCGAAAGAGACGTTCGATCTCGTCGTCGTCGCAACCGGCGTCACGCCGCGAACGGAGTTGGCGGAGTCGGCAGGCGTTGAGCTACACGACAGCGGTGCGGTCGCGGTCGATGATAGAATGCGAACGTCGACGCCGTCGATCCACGCCGTCGGCGACGTCGCCGCTCCGCCGGCCGCTCGGACCGACGGGAACGCGTGGGTACCGCTCGGTGGGCCGGCCAACCGGATGGGCCGGGTCGCCGCGAACGACATCGCTGGACGTGACGACCGCCTCGATCCGGTCTTGGACACCTCGATCGCGAAGGTGTTCGATCTCGACGTCGGTACCGTCGGTGACACGGCAGCGGCGCTCGACGAGGCGGGACAGGCCTACGAAGCGGTCTACACAAGTCAGCCGAACCACGCGGAGTACTACCCCGGGGCGTCAGAGATCGACTTCAAACTCCTGTTCGATCCCGACGACGGAACGCTCTTCGGTGCCCAAGCTATCGGCGAGAGCGGCGTCGACAAGCGAACCGACGTCCTCGCGACGGCCATCGCACACCGGGACACCGTGTTCGATATCCGCGATTACGATCTCGCATACGCGCCGCCATACTCGGCCGCGAAAGACCCGGTAAACATGTTAGGAATGATCGGTGCGAACGTCGTCGAAGGCATCGCCGACGTCGTCCATCTCGATGAGTTTCTCGAACGGAAAGACGAGGCAACGGTCATCGACACCCGCCCTCCGGAGATGCGGGAGGCCCAAGGACGGATCGACGGCGACGAGAACGTCCCGCTCGGCGAGCTCCGAGAGTGGGCCGCCGACGCCAACCCAGACGGAGAGGTGTTCACATACTGTAAGATCGGGAAGAGTTCCTACATGGCAACGCGGGTACTGGCAGAGTACGGGATAACCGCTCGCAGCCTGACCGGCGGCTACTACCGCTACGAGTACGCGGCGACGGACGACAACGAACGAATCGAATCCGTGCCAGCAGAGTGACATTCTCCTTGCGCTGAAGCCCGAGAATTTCTCCTCGATTCTCCGTAAGCGTAGATTGATGCTACCGACTCGTGACTGATACGGCAGATTCAGCTACAGCAGTATTGTGCTATTAAAACAACTAAACCCTTCGGCAAAAATAGATTTTTAGAAATGAAACTAATCTTTACATTTGTCAAACCCGTATCCGGTAGTACAATGGGAGTTGAAACAGCGGAACTCCAATCGGAACTGGAAGAGAAAGGCGAACTAATGCTCGCAGTTTCAGAGTTCGATGAGCCGCTGGAGATGCATCTCCACGATTCAGAAATCGAAGACGGAGTCATCAAGATTCAGTTGACAGACGGCGTCCTCACATTCGATGTTGACGAAGTAGTCGCCGTGTGGCATCATACGCACTCACTTGCTGACTTCGGACTCGAAGACTGATTTCAGCGAATTAATCTGGTCGCTGTAAAGCGACCGAATCGCGGTTTCAGATTTCCCTCCGGTATCGTAGCTGTAGGGAGGAGCCCTGCTTCGTATGGGAGATCTTCCACTGCGTTCCGCGTACCCGGTCACACAAGCCCGGGTATCTTAATTACCCCTGCGTGGACATTATGATTACACAAAAAACCGACCAGCGACGTCAGACCAGGTCGGCGACGGCCTCGCGGAGGGTCAGCCCCTCGCCGACGACGTCGCGACGGTAGTGCATGTACGCCGCGCCGAGCGGCGGCTGGAGGATATACGCCAGCGCGATGGGGAGGATCGCCTCGGCAGGCACCGACCCGGCCGCGACGACGATGGCCAGCGCAATGGAAAGGTTGCGCATGCTCGTCGCGTACACTAAGCTGACACCGCGTTCAGTGTCAAGCAGTGTCTGGCCGAGCCCCGCGCCCACCACGAGGATGACGGCGTAGAAGACGACCAGCGGGACGATGGTACTAGCGGAGGCGACCGGGTCAGCGAGGATACTCTGTGAGCGCATCGTCATCGCGATGAAGACGATGAGCATCACGCCAACAGAGCTCAGGCCACCGAACATCGGCTTGAGCCGAGTAAAACCGTCAGAGCCGTACTGGCGGAGCAGCACGCGTCGCGTGAGGTTCCCAGCCACCATCGGTAGCACGACAACCTGTGCCAGCTGGCGGTACAGTGCCGTCGGGTCGAACGCGACCGAGGCAGGTACGAGCACCGAGAGGTACGCCGGCAGGATGGCGACGGCCGCGAGCAGGTTCACGGCCATCGCTACCAGCGCGGCCTCAAGATCGCCGTCGGCCAACCCGGTCCACGCAGCGGTCATCCCAGACGTGGGGATGAGCGCGATGAAGTACAGTCCGACCGCGTAGGCGGGGTTCCCAGCGAAGAAGGTGCGGGCGAGCCCCACTGCGACCAGCGGCGCGACGGCAAAGTTGACAATCAAGCTCAGCCCGACCGGCTTCGCGTGCCTGCGGAGGTTGATGACCTCCTTGAGGTCGATGTTGATCATCATCGGGTAGATCATCAGGAACAGCACCGGGAGGACAGCAGCCTTCAGCAGGCTCCTCGTCCCGGTGCCGGCGACCTGCCCGAACGCGAGACCGGCGACAAGCGACGCGACCACAACGTAGATTAGATTCTCCTTGACAGCGGTGAGAAAATTCCGGAGCATGAGTGTGAGTGTGGAAGTAAGGTGTGATGTCTCAGTCGTCTGCTGGCGCAGGGCCGTTGGGCGCAGCGACGTCGCTCGCGTTCAGCCGCTCGAAGGCGTCTTCAACACCACCGCCGGCGATGTCGAGGGCCTCCTGCCAGGTGTCGGACGACGCAGGGTCGTCGGGTGCGAGACCGACCTGTTCGAGCACCTTCGGCAGGCTGACGTGGTAGACACGCTGGGTCTCCTCGCCGACCTGCTGGACGACGACGTTACAAGGGAACAGCGTCGCCGCGTCGCCACGCGTCTCCTCGGCAACGATTTTCCCCGCGTGGGGGTTGCCGATGCCGATGATCCGGGTCGCCGGGAGCTCCTCGCCGGTGTGTTCGCGGATGTTCTCCGAGGGGGAGAACTCGGTCGGGGTGCCGAACCCGGCGTCGGTAAACGCCTCCCTGACCCGCTCAACCGCGTCCTCGTGAGTCGTCCCGAGGTAGGTCTCGCGAGCACCGATGTCTGCGAACGATTCCTCAAAGCCTTGGTTTTCGTCTGCGGGCATTCATGTGCTTTATTGTGTGTTATACACAAAAGCGCTATGGCATACACAGCGATATCCGACTTTGAGCAACTGGAGACCGAGAATAAAAAGAGCTTAATCAAAATTTTGAGAGTGGCCTTTTGCTATTACCACAAGACTATTTTGTGTTCTTGTGTGAGTTATATTGTGTTATGACGAACATACTACTCGCCTACGACGGATCGGAGCCCGCCGAACACGCCCGGAAGGTCGTCTTCGACAGGTTCGACCCCAGCATGGTGACGGTTCTATTCGTCTTCGATCCGGGAGAAGCGGGCTATGAGACACCTGACCCCTTCGGTACGGACGCAGAACTCACAGAACTAGCCACCGAGCGGGCGGAGGAGGTATTCACGAAGTTCGAGACGCCCGCTGAGTCGAACGCAACGGTTCGAACGGTCCACGACGTCGGTGACCCCGCCCGGACCGTCGTCGACTACGCAGAACGCGACGACATCAACCACGTCGTCGTCGGGAGCCACGGCCGTGAAGGCGTCTCACGCCTCCTGCTTGGGAGCGTCGCGGAGAAGGTAGTTCGTCGGTCGCCCGTCCCTGTAACCGTCGTCCGGTGACAGAGTCGTCGGCTTCTCGACGGACGAGCCCCTGTCACGTGTCTCGGCGACCCTGCGATTGCGGGTATGGCCGAGGTTCTGTCTGCTGTCGTCTCCGACATCTCCAGACCGAAGACGAACCGCTTCCTGCTCTCGATACGGGAGCCACCGGGGACGCCGGCGACGCGGTGGGACTTAGTAGAATCCTCGGCGGTCAATACGCAGGATCTTTCCAACTATAATTCAGACATATTTTAACTGTAAACAATAGCTTGTGAATCGTTCTATGTTCATCGTTCAGCACGAGCAGCCAACTGTCTAATTCACACTGACGCAGATTCGTCTCTCACAGTACTTCCCAGAACGAGTGCGCCGGCAATTATTACGAGGTTCTTTACGATATACTGACCCTCGACCGTTAACCCGTACGGGAACGTGGTATAGACAACTTCAGGCAGCAGTATCATCGGGAGGAACGTCCCCGGAAGTTGGAGTGCTAACAGCAGCAATCCAACACGCGTAAGCGGTGGATAGAGCAGACAGATCCCGATGATCACCTCCCATACGCCAAGTACCGGGACAAAAAACTCAGGCGGAAGAATGTACACCGTTGAGGCGACGAGGTCACCGGCCGGCGAGACGCCGAGTACTTTGAGTGCGCCGAACCAGATGAACACCGCTCCGACAGCGGCTCGCAACGCTGGAACACTCCAACGGTCCATTTTCGATGCCAGTGTCGCGTCGAGTGCGTCCAACCGCTCTTGATACACGGTTAGCGTGTCTTTCGATTCGTTTTCTGAGGTTGCCATTACGTGCGTGATAGCTACGATTTTGCCGGCTAAAAGGCTTCTAGCTCCTGATCGACCGTGTCAGATTCTTTGACTTGCTCTGTTGACCTGATGGAAACGCTGCTACTCCATATGAGCGTAACACAAGACATGGGGCACAAGAGACCGACCTGTATTCCGTGCCACAGAGTACGTCTTTTGACTAGTCCGTGTGCGAAAGAAGCCGATCTATGGGCGCTACAGCCCGGATACCGTGGATGAGTGTCCCTCGAACTTCACACTTCTACGCAGTTAGTCACCCCCTCTCCCCATGCCGCTGGAGATCGAACGAGAACAGAGCCTCACCGGGGAAGTACCTAGTAGAGAGTTAGTACAGGAGTACGAAGCGGGGAGGTTGAGGCAGCTATGAGAGTCCTGGTGGGGTGTCATTCGTTGTAGTTTAGCGGCGCGTCGAGGCGGTGTTTATGCGGATAGTTGAACAAGACGGTGTTGAGTCGAATCGCTAATGAAGCGTGATCGGAGAACTGAACGGATGTTCTTCTGTCTCGGATGCTGAGATCTGTGTCACTCTCTGAAGGCGGCGCACTCACTCCGGTGAGTGCGTCGCCGATCCAGAGCTGTCGCTACTACCTACCTCTGAGCTAACCGGCTTGTCAGGCGAGTTTCTACCAGAACTCGCCTGACTCAACCTGCTCACGTAATCTTGGTCGATGTGGATTTGGATCTCGTGACGACC
>NZ_NHNZ01000040.1:0-4717 GCF_002727095.1 Halorubrum sp. C191
ACTGATGTCAGTCGCTATTCAAGTAAATTTTCTGTGGTTTGATCGTCTGACGTGGTTTTATCCTTTCGTGCTTTGAACGCAACTCGTTCCATGAAGTCATTCGCTGTCGCGAATCAGAAAGGGGGTGTCGCCAAGACGACCAACACGATCAACCTCGCCGGCGCGCTCGCCGACCGGAGGCACGAAGTGCTCGCCGTCGACGCCGACCCGCAAGGGTATCTGACCAACACGCTCGGCTTCCACGATGCGTACGCCGCGGACCCACCATCGCTGTACTCGCTGTTCAATAGCCCACACGAGCACGACGCCGACGAGGTCATCCTCGAACACGCGGAGTTCGACGTGCTCCCCTCAAACGTGGACATGTTCAAACTGGAGCAGAATCTCATCGCAAGCGGCCGCCGGCCACGCCAGCGCCTCGAGGACGTCTTCGGCGATCTCGGTGACTACGACTACGTCTTCGTCGACGCCCCGCCGTCTCTCGGGCCGATCAACGACAACGTCCTCCTCGCGTGCCGGAACCTGCTCATCCCGGTGGAGGCCGCGGAGTCGTCGATGCTCGCGCTCGAACACCTCCTCAACCAGATCGAGTCGCTCGAACGCGACTACGACGTCCAACTGCGAGAACAGGCTGTGCTCATCTCGAACGTGAACTACCCGCTCGACAACGAGCAGCGGGAGGCGATCGACTGGTTCGGCGAGACGTTCGAGGGGCGGTGCCCCGTGTTCGAGATTCGGAAGCGCGCCGCGATCAAGCGCACCCTGAACAACGGCGGGTCACTGTTCAGTGATGACGCCGAGGAGTGTGACATGCGGGCTGTGTACGAGGACGTCGCCGCGACGCTCGTGGAGGTCACCGATGACTGACGACGACCAGAAGAGCGACCTCTCCGAGCGGTTCCGTGGTCGGTTCGACGACCCGACTGACGACCAGGAGGAACATGAGCTCGACGAGACGGGAGAGCGGGATGAAACTCACGCCACGCAGTCAGAGCAGTCCGAGCGTTCCATTCCCAAAAAGACTTCAAAGAACGCAAAGAACGAGATGAACGCCATGCGAGTAAAGAACGTCAAGGAGTCATGGAGCGCAACCAGCGTCTACCTCCCAGAGTTCCTCGACCGACAGCTCACAACCACGTACAAGCACGCCGATCTCGAGTTCGAGGAGGAGTTCGGGCGGTCGCTACAGAAGACACGCTACTACTACCCGCTACTCGTCGCTCTGGGCATGGAACGCATTGAAGGAATGGAAGCCCATGAAATCCAAGAACGCATTGAAGACTTGGAAGCCGATGCGGGTGAGGAGTAGCATCCTTTCCTCACTGTTGAGATGCGCTTAGTCGGCATCTAACTCACACAAGAGACGCTTCTCCACCGTCTGCCTGTTGAGAAGCGCAACCGAGGATTCCGTATCGCGATATACACTATACAAACAGACGAAACGCGGTGTCTGCCCAAAGCACCACACTATCGAAGTGTATCTCACGGCGTTTCACCCCTGCTTCGAGGCACGAGAATCAGGCTCCTCGTGGGTGTGAGAGCGTCGGACACCATGTTTCCGCTGTATCCATGTTCAGAATTCGGGATAACTTAGCTAATCCGAAATTGTAGCACTAAACCCACCGGAAACGTTGTTTTCGGCGCTTTCATACCTCCGAAGAGGTCGATCCTTCTGTCTCGAAGCAGGGGTAAACACGCCTCGATCTAGGATCTATTCGGAGAAACTCCCCGTTATCGACGTGTAATATATCGCATCTCGCTATAGGAATTTTGTGACCGCTACTCCTCAAGGCCGAGCTCTTCCTCGATAGACGACTCCCCCAGCGCTGCCCGGACTGCCGCCGGGTAGAACTCCTCGTTTTTCGGCATGTCCTCGCCGTGTTGTCGTCGCCACTTGACGTTCAGTTCCGAGTAGCGTAGTTGTAGGTCGTCAACAAGCGTCTCTGGGAGGTACATGTTCACATTCTTTCGCTCTCGGACAGTCCCGCTGCTCTCTCTGCTCTCCTTGCTCTCTGCGTTCATTTTGTTCTTTGACATCTTTGCGGTTTCTGATCTCTTTGAAGTCTTTGAGGTCTTTGATGTATCTGCTGTGTTTGATGTCTCTTCTGTCTCTGAGGTCGACAGATCGTCCTCGGGGACGGCATCGTCATGATCGTCGTCATCGTGGTCGTAGCGGTCGTCCCAAGGGTTCCGATCGCGCTTCTCATCACTGTCAGTCATCAGCATAGTCCTCCAAGTGCTCAGCGACATCGAGGTACACCTCTTCCATGTCGCAGTCCTCCTCGTGTTCGAAGATGGAGACGCCGGCATTCCACGCCCGTTGTAGCGCGACGCGCTTTCTGATCTCAAAGACCTCACAGTCCTCTCTGTCCTCAAAGATGTCTTTGAACCACTCCATCATCTCCTCGGCCTCGCCGTCGACGCCGACCTCGTTCGCGATGAGTCCGACCTCGTCGACATCGCCGAATGCGGACTCGATCGACCGCAGCTGCTTGAACAGGAGCTCGATTGCGCGGATACTCGTCGACTTCGCCTGCGCGGGGATCAGGACGTTCCCCGTCGCGACAATCGCGTTGTCGGTGAGCACACCGAGGTTCGGGGGGCAGTCAACGAGGACGTATTCCCAGCGCTGATCGGCGTCGCTCTCGTTGAAAAGCATGTCAAGGCGCTCCTCACGCTTCATCACGTTTGCGAGCTCATCCTCGGCGTTGATCATCCGCTCGTGACTAGGAACGACGTCGACCTCTTGGTGTTCGACAGCTAGCTGCTCGAGGTCGCCCATCCGGTCGAGATCTGGGAGGACGTCGAACAGCGAGTCACGATCTGGATCGTCGTACAGATCCTCGAAACCGAGCCCCTCAGTGGCATGTCCCTGTGGGTCGAGGTCGATGACAAGAACATCATGGCCACGCTGGTTTAGCGCGCCGGCGACGTTCAGTGTCGTAGTCGTTTTCCCAGCACCGCCTTTCTGGTTGGTAACTCCGAGTCTCATACGTGTCTTTGTCCTCAAAGAGAGCAAAGATATCGGAGAGCCTTAAGAGTGCGTCAGACACTCATAGAATGTTGGTTTTGGGTCACAGACAAGCCAGATCTTCGAACGGGTGCCTACGCGGAACCGTCGCGGAACCGTTCGATCGGGATATCGGAGACGTCGTCATAATCGTCGTCACCGCCAACTATGAGCGTCGCGTCGACATGTTCAGCTGTTGCCAGCGCGAACGAGTCGCCAAGCGCAGGATTATACTTAATCGTGTACTCCGAGGCGTCCGTCCAAGTATCGCCGACATCTACCGTTTTGATACCGAGATCAGTCAGCCAGTCGAGATACTCGTCGGCTGTGTCGCGGTCGTACTTCCGGGCGATTGTGTACCGGATCTCAGCGAGATTCACGTAGCTGGCGTAGCCGACGGTGTCCTCGACTGCGACCGCGTCGAGATACTCTTCTACAATCTCGCTGCCTGGTTCATCGTCGGCGTGTGCAATCAGTGGCTCGGCGTCGAAGACAACGCGGTCAGGAACCGACATTACTCTTCAGTTCTGAACTGCGAGTCACGTTCGTTCCGGTCCCGGTCGCGTTTCTCTTTGAGAATCTTGGACGCAGGCTTGTCTGTATTCGCTTCGCTACGGGCGGCAAAGCCGCGCATCTCGCTCGGTGAGCGGACCTGTTCAACGATCACCTCCCCATCTTCGGTTTCCCGGAACAACACCTTCCCAGGCGCTTCGATCCCGAGCTTTTCGCGGAACCGTTTTGGGATGGTCGCCTGGCCGTGCTTAGTGACGGCGACAATCTCTTTTTCAGAGTTATTCGATTGTTCTGACTTACTCATAGTTCATAATTAGATCTCAATCATAATCAAATTTTCTCCTTATTGACAAATAGTTGTGACTCCTCTGTCGGGTGTTTTGGTCGAGTTCGAAGTGTGGTTCGGCTTTTGAGGAACGCGAAATACTAGAGTCAAACAGTCCTCGAACGCAGCGGTTCGATTACCCGTCGTGGTCAATATACTCGGCTTCCCATTCAGTCCGCGCTTCGATCTCTCTAGTGCCCCGGCGAGTAGTGCTGTACTCGTTGGTCCGTCGGTCGCGCTGACTCTTTTCGATGAGCCCCTTCTCAACGAGCGTGTCGAGGTTGGGATAGAGCCGCCCATGATGGATTTCCTTTTCGTAGTAGTCCTCGAGTTCGTCTTTGATCGCGAGTCCGTGGGGGTCATCAAGTCCGGCAACTACGTACAGCAGATCGCGCTGAAAGCCAGTGAGATCGTACATGTCGCAATTTTCGCATTCGAGTTTTGAAATACTACTGATCTGGCCCTGTATGGAGCGAAGGGATTCATCACTCTCCCCGTGGGTCACCAACCGGTATTTCACCATATTCTGGACATGAGACCCAACCCTGTCCAAATGCCCCACCCATTCGTCTTTAGCTAAGCCGGCAGAGCCGATTGAAAGTCGTTTCGGCGGATCTACGAACCTCGATGTGAACCGCTCAGACACCTAAATCAATCTCGACACCCGGCAAACCGGCTCTCGCACCAACCCCGACGCTGTCTTGCAATTCTCGCCTTAGCTAAAGACGGATGATGCCCCACCCATCCCTTGGTCCGGGCTCCATTCGTCTTCATCCGGCTGTGTTGAATCGCCATACGGCAGAGAGGTAGGCCGCTAAATCAAAGGAGTTGAAGCGGGAGAGTTCCGTTGACCATGACGCAAATCTCCC
>NZ_NHNZ01000107.1:0-15791 GCF_002727095.1 Halorubrum sp. C191
GTACTTATGGCCGTGAGTATCAAGACCCGCACGTTCGTCCTCCGAGAGATCGGCTTCACCCTGTGACGCACTCATATTCCAACAGCTAACGTGTATCCATTATAATCGTTCTTTCTGTCGCTAACACTCGTTATGAGATTGGCCATGATTGCTGTGCTGATCAGGTCGATCCACCGGAGTGAATCCCTCAATAGTCCCCGGCAGAGTCGAACACGTCGGTGAAGTCCTGAAGAATATCTTGTGACGGCTTTCCATCAGCACGAGATGGAATTGGATCCTCCCAGCATTCGACCTCGAGTGTTTGTGCATCCGATATCTGATGCGGATCAGTCGTCACGTTGAGAATTGCCGTGTGATAGATAGCAAGGAGTCGGTGATCATGGACACTCACGTGATCGATGCCAGCTCGATTCAGGACTGCTGGAATATCCGTGGGACTAGAGAGAGATACCGAGACGGTTGGAGAATCCGGGTCACCCATAACGATTCTCACATCAGACACATAAACTACCTGTGCTGGAGAGCCTCGAGGGACTCGCGTTGACCGTTAGGAGGGTGTTATAGAAGTCTTCTCACACCTACACAGGAATCGCTCAGTACAAGGCGCATACCTTACACAGAATCATCTCCAGACTTGAGTTAGGTTTAACGGCCAACACAGTGAACAATAGACATTCATCGACAGAGTGTCGGGGTAGTGAGGGATCAGGCGATACCATCGATCAAATGTGGGTGGTCGAATCTCATCCTCCCAGCACCCAAGTGTAGGGACACTTTGCTCGTTTTGAAACAGTACCTCGCTTCTTATTGAGAGTCAAAGCCACATGCTATACGCCCCCAGAATGATCGACGACATACTCGCGGTGCTGCTTGATATCGTCGTAGCATTTATTCCAGATAGCGTATGAAAAGTTCTTGCGTTCGTGATCGGGGCCACAGCGACAGTAGCCGGTGTGGTCATGATCGACGAATCGCTGTGGACAGGTGGGGCGTTGCTCACTGTCGGCGTGTTTTTGTTAACCGGCTCAGTAATCTCATGGTACCGATAACTGACACATACTCGCCGTGACCAGCAGGATCGCCATACCGACCGAGTTGTTCCGTGGCAACTTGATTATACTCCCATAGAACGTGTCTCATACGATAGTTCTCAACCAGAGTATTTTACAGACTGTTGAGGGAGTCCTATGACACCCTCCGCCGACGTCTACCTGAAACGCGCGGACACGCTCCCAACGGGGGCGTTCAAAGTCCGCGACGGAGTGACGGTCATCTCGCGGTTGGGAGAGGAGTTCCACGACCCCGACCTGATCGCCGCCAGCACGGGCAACCACGGGCAGTCGGTCGCCTACGCCGGCCGGGTGTTCGACGACGCCTGCGAGCGCGCCGAGGCGCTCGCAGCAGAACGGGGGTATCAGTACGTCCACTCCGCGAGCAAGCCAGCGCTGGTCGCCGGCGTCGGGACCGCGAGGCTGGAAGTCGTCGAGGAACTGCCGGGGGTTGACTACCTGTTCTCGCCCGTCGGCGGGGGGCGGGTGCGACGGGCTACTGTCTCACCGTCGGAGAACTCACCGACGCCGACGTGATCGGCGTCCAGTTGGCGGCCGCACCGGCGATACACCGGGCCTGGTCAGAGGGCCACCTCGACCCCACGACCGGATGGAAACGTTCGCTGAAGGCGTCGCGACGCGGGTGCCGTTCGCGGTGAAGGTGGGCGCACTCTGGGAGAGCCTCGACGAGTTCCGCCTCGTGAGCGAGACGGCGATTGAAATCGGCGTTCGGGAGCTGCTGACCGAGGCGGGGACCCCCGCGGAGGGCACCTCCGCGACGAGCCTCGCGGCGATGCGGGAGATGGAGGCGAAGATCCGTGTGAAGACGGACATGCTCCCCAGCACCGGCCGGAATGTCTCGCCGGGGAAGCTTCGAACGCTGCTCGCTGGCGAGTCGCTCGGGGAGTAGTTCGACTGCCGTCGCTCACTCCTCGGGGAGGATCTTCCCGGGGTTGAGCACGTTGTTTGGGTCGAGCGCGCGCTTGATCGCGCGCATGCTCTCTAAGCCGGCGTCGTCGTACTCCATGGTGAGGTAGTCGCGTTTCCCGAGGCCGACGCCGTGTTCGCCGGTGGCGGTGCCGCCGAGCTCGATGGCGCGCTCGACGAGCCGTTCGGAGATCTCTTCGCCGGTCGCGACCGACTCAGGGTCGTCGGGCTCGACCATGATGAAGTAGTGGACGTTGCCGTCGCCGGCGTGGCCGAAGCAGGCGACCGGGATCCCTTTTTCGGCTTCGAGCTGTTTGGCGTAATCGATGATCTCGGGGTAGCTGCTGATCGGGACGGTGATGTCGCCAGGGGTGAGCGGGGAGCGGTCCGGGTCGTACGGCTCGAACGCCTCCGCGAGCTCGCGGCGCGCCTCCCAGAGCGCTCGCATCTCGGCGTTATCGTCAGCGATCTCGAAGCGTGCGACGTCGTTGGCCTCGAACACCGCCCGGCAGAACCCGATCTCCTCCTCGACACTGTGATTGGCGTGGAACTCAAGGAACACCATCGGCGAGTCGGGGAGATCGGTGTCGAGGAACGCGTTCGACACCTCGGCGCTGAACGCGTCGATGAGCTCGATCTTCGCGACGTCGACGCCGGACTGGACGGCGTCGGCGACGGCGGCGGTGGCCGAGCCAAGGTCGTCAAAGATCGCCCGCCCGCCACGGATCTGCTCGGGCCGGCCCGTGAGTTCGATCGTGGCCCGGGTGACGACACCGAGGGTGCCCTCGCTGCCGATAACGAGCTCCTTGAGGTTGTAGCCGGCGGAGGTCTTGGCGGCCTTGCTCCCGACGGTGATCAGCTCGCCGGTCGGCAGGACGACTTCGAGTTCGAGGACCCAGTCGGCGACCTCGCCGTACTTCACGGTCTTCGTCCCGCTGGCGTCGTTGGCAATCATCCCGCCGATGGTCGAGATGTCGCTGGAGGCGGGGAGCGACGGGACGAAGAGGCCGTAGTCGGCGACAGCCTCGTTGAGGTCGTCGCCAAAGATGCCGGGCTGAACGTCGACCTGGAGGTCGTCGGGTCTGATATCGAGCACCGCGTCCATCTCGGAGAGATCGAGCGTGATGCCGCGCTCGACGGGGACAGCGTTGCCTTCGAGGCTGGTTCCGGCGGCGTAGGGGGTGACCGGAACCCCGTGTTCGTTCGCGGCCGTGAGCACCGCGGCGATGTCGGCCGTTGACTCCGGCCACACGACGACGTCCGGGGTGACGGCGTCTGCGTCGTCGGTCCCCCAGTCGGCCGCTCGCTGCTCGCGCTCTGCCGTGCCGTACGAGATTTGGTCGGCGTCGAGGATCCCCTCGACGAACTCGGTTGTAGGTGCCATGTGTTCGGGTGAATCGTTCGCCGCATCGGTGCGGCGGGTTCATTGGTTCTGGGAGGCCAGCGAAGGTAAAACCACCGAGCAGCCGCCCGCTCGCGTCGCGATCGAAGAATTAAAGACCCTTACCGCGGTGCACTTCGCCATGGTTAATGGTGACAAACAGGTAGACAGGCGCACGTTTCTACAGACGACCGCAGTCGCCGGGGGGACGTTCTCCGTCGCCGGCTGTATGGGTGGCGGGGGAAGTGATACGGCGGTTCTGGGCATGCTCCAGCCGTTCACGGGCGAGGTCGCCTGGGTCGGCGAGTCCAGCGAGGTGGCGATGAACATCGCCGTCGACCAGATCAACGAAGCCGGCGGGATGAACGGGACCGATATCGAGATCGTGACCGAGGACACGGAGGCGAACCAACAGACGGCGACCTCGGCGATCCGGAAGCTGATCGACTCCGACGGCGCCAGCGCGATCCTCGGCCCGACCTCATTCACGCTGCCCGCGGTGATGGACATCGCCCAGGAGAGTCAGGTGCCGATCATCTCGCCGACCGCGGGGACGAGTGTCCTCGACGACCGCGGCGGCAACTACATCTTCCGGACATCGGCGTCGGACTCGCTGGGCGGGAAGGCGATGGCACGGATCGCCCGGGACAACGGCTACGAGGAGATCGCGGTCATGTACGTCGACAACCAGGGAGGCCGGTCGTTCGGCCAGACAGTCATCGAGGGATTCGAGGCGCTGGGCGGCACCGTCACCACCGAGGTCGCGCTCACGCCGGGAAAGAGCTCGTACCGCTCCGAACTGACCGAAGCGTTCCAGGACGAGCCCGAGTTCGTCTCGCTGACCGCCGGCACCCAGACCGGCCAGATCATTCTGGACCAGTGGGACGAGCAGGGGCTAGGCGGCGTCTGGGGGCTGTCCAACGACATGCAGACCGACAGCTTCGCGGCCGACGTCGGCGCCCCGCTGGAGGACTCCTACGCGATCGGGCCGCTACCTGGCGGCGAGAAGTACGATGAGTTCGCCGCGGAGTACGAGTCCCGCGCAGGCGAGAGCCCGCAGCCGTTCACCCCGGAGGGGTACGACGCCGCGATGCTGGCCGCGCTCGCCGCCGAGGCCGCCGAGAGCAACAGCGGGAGCGACCTAGCGGGGGAGATCCCCGCCGTCTCGAAGGACGGTGAGACCGTGACCAGCTTCCAGGCCGGCGCGGACGCGCTCAACAACGGGACGAACATCGACTACGACGGCGCGAGCGGCCCCGTCGACATTACCAGCCAGGGGAACATCCGGTCCTCGTTCGCGGTGTTCCAGTCGACCGGAAGCGAATGGGAACAGGTGGGAGAGATCGCGGCAGACTCGCTCGACTTCTGATGCTCGAGCAGCTGTCGTTTATGACCAGCGTCGCCACGGTCGCGGGGATCTACGCCGTCCTCGCGCTCGGCCTGAACATCCATTGGGGGGAGACGGGCCTGCTCAACTTCGGGCATGTGGCGTTTTTCGCGGTCGGCGCGTACACGACTGCGATCCTGACCATCCCGTCGCCGACCGCGACGCAGGCGTACTCCTTCGGCTTCGGCCTGCCCGTCGTCGTCGGCATCGTCGGCGGCTGTATCGCTGCGGGGCTGGTCGCCGTCTTGCTTGGGATCCCCACGCTCCAGCTGGACGAGGAGTATCTTGCCATCGTGAGCATCGGGCTCGCAGAGATCCTCCGGCACGTGATGATGAACGAGAACTGGCTGACCGGCGGCGTCGCCGGGCTCTACGGGATCGACCGCCCCCTCAGGGGCGTGATCCCACCTGAGGCGTACGACTTCTTCTACCTCGCGCTCGTGGTGCTTGCGGTCGGGCTGTGTTACGCCTACTCGCGACGGCTGAAGCAGTCGCCGTTCGGCCGCGTGCTCCGGAGCATCCGGGACGACGAGGAGGCGTCGATCGCGCTCGGGAAGCACACGTTCCGCTACCGGATGCAGGCGTTCGTCGTCGGCGGCGTGATGGCCGGGCTCGCCGGCGCGCTGTGGGCTCACTACGCGACAGCGCTGACCCCGACCGCGTTCGGGGCGAACATCACGTTCCTGACCTGGGTCGGCCTCATCGTCGGCGGGAGTGGGAACGCCAAGGGCGCGATCTTGGGCGCCGGCCTCATCATCGCGTTCCGGGAGGCGACGCGGTATCTCCCCGACCTGTACGGGCTGGGCGACGTCATCCCGACGCTGCGGCTGATACTCGTCGGTGTGCTCGTGATCGTCACGATCCGCTACCGGCCCGACGGCCTGCTGCCGGAGCGTGACATCTCTTACGCGGAGTACTGTAAGCGCGTCGAGTACGGAGGTGAGTAGCCGGTGGCGTTCGATCCACAGTTCCTGGTCAACGGCGTCATCGTCGGGAGCACCATCGCGCTTGCCGCGATCGGGCTCACGCTCATCTTTGGCATCCTCGATTTCATCAACTTCGCTCACGGCGAGTATCTCACTCTCGGGGCGTATGCGGCGCTGGTCGCGAACGTCGCGCTTGGCCTCCCGTTCGTCGTCGCCGCTGTCGTGGCGATCCCAATCACGGTGGTGCTCGCGCTCGCCATCGACCGGGTGGTGTTCTACCCGCTCCGTCGGGAGGGCGCCGGCGCGCTCTCGCTGCTGATCACGAGCTTCGGGCTGAGCATCATCCTGCGCAACGCCGTCGAGATGGTCTGGTCGAGCGACCCGCGACGGTTCGACGTCGGCGGCGCCGAGGCGATGGCCATCGCGGGCGTGCGGATCACGACGGTCCAGATCGCGATCGTCGTCGTCTCGCTCGTGTTGATGATCGCCATCCACCTGCTGTTGACGCGGACGACCCTCGGCGTTACGATGCGGGCGACGGCGTCGAACCGCTCGCTCGCGCTCTCCTCAGGAGTGAACACCGAGCGGATCGTCACCTGGACGTGGGTCATCGGGGCAGGGCTGACCGCCATCGCGGGCGTGCTGATCGGCCTCAACACGGTTGTCCGGCCGTCGATGGGATTCGGCCTGCTGCTGGTGATGTTTGCCGCCGTGATCCTCGGCGGTATCGGCGACCCCTACGGTGCGATGCTCGGCGGGCTCTCGATCGGCATCGCCCAGGAGGTGAGCGTCGCGTTCATCTCGGCGTCGTACAAGCCGGCGGTCGCGTTCACGATCATGGTGGTGTTGCTGCTGTGGAAGCCCGAAGGGCTCCGTGGGGCTGACACATGAGCGACGACGGGCTGCTAGAGGTACGTGACCTCCACAAGTACTTCGGCGGGGTCACCGCCGTCGACGGGTTCGATATGACCGTCGAGCGGAACTCGATCACGGGGCTGATCGGCCCGAACGGCGCCGGGAAGACGACGGTGTTCCGGACCATCTCCGGGTTCCACGACCCGGACGGCGGCAAGGTCGTCTTCGACGGCGAGGAGATTACCGGCAAGCCGGTGTACGAGATCGTTGAGGCTGGCATCACGCGGACGTTCCAGGAGGCACGGACGTTTCCAGAGATGACCGTCTTCGAGAACCTCCTCGTGGGGAAGACAGGCCACCGCGGCGAGAAGCTGCTGCCCGCGACCGCGGGACCGAAGACGTACGCGGAGGACGAACGCGCCGCCGTCGAGCACGCCGATCAACTGCTCGGCTACATGGAACTGGCGGAGAAACGCGACCAGCGGGCCGACCAGCTGGCCGTCGGGGAGCGAAAGCTGCTCGAGATAGCGCGGGCGCTGATGACCAACCCCGACCTTATCCTGCTCGACGAGCCGATGGCGGGGCTGCCCAGCGACTTGACGACGGACATCGTCGACTACATCGAGCGTATCCGCGAGGAGCGCGATCAGACGTTCCTCATCGTCGAACACGACATGGACACTATCATGAACATCTGTGATTCGATCACCGTGATGGAGGCCGGCCAGACCATCGCGTCCGGGACGCCGGAGGAGGTCCGTAACGACGAGCGGGTCGTCGAGGCCTACCTCGGGGAGGAGTCGGCATGAGCGACCCGCTGCTCTCGCTGTCGGCGGTCACCGCGGGCTACGGCGACCTTTACGTGTTGGAGGACGTCTCGCTCCGCGTCGAGGAGGGCAATTTCGTCGCCATCGTCGGCCCGAACGGCGCCGGGAAGTCGACGCTGCTGCGGACCATCGTCGGCGGGACGACGCTCCACGACGGCACGATCCGGTACGGGAACGACGACATCTCCCGGACGCCTCGCCACGAGATCGTCGACGCCGGCGTCGGATACGTTCCCCAAGACGACGCCGTGTTCCCTGACCTCACTGTTCGTGAGAACCTTCGGATGGGCGGCTACACCGGGGACGGCGATGTCGACGCCCGGATTGGGGAGATATACGACCTGTTCCCCCGCTTGGAGGAGCGCCCCGACCAGGCGGCGAAGACGCTGTCAGGCGGGGAGAGCCGGATGCTCGCGATCGGGCGGGCGCTCATGCCCGGCCCAGATCTGCTGTTGATCGACGAGCCCTCGACGGGGCTCGCGCCCCAGATCGTCGACCGGATGTTCGAGCGGATCGATGAGATCCACACGGAGGGGACGACCGTCCTTCTCGTTGAGCAGGACGTCTCCGCCGTCGTCGATAGCTCCGAGCGCGTGTACACGCTCCGGAACGGGGAGATCGGGTTCGAGGGCTCCGTCGAGGAGTTCCAAGCGTCCGACGACGCCGAGAGCCTCGGCTGGTGATCGGTGGAAGGATATCGATCTCGCCCCGATGGCGTCGGCCACACCGGGGGTAGTTCGGAGGGCTGAGAATCGCCGGGGGAGGCGCTGGCTACCCGTCGACGATCAACTCTGCGACGTCGGTCGCCGTCTCGTTACTGGCCTCGCCGTACAGCGTGTACGGCTGGTCGGTTTCCCAGTACAGCAGCGTGAACGCCTCGTAGCTGGTGAGATAGCCCGCCAATCGCCGACGGCGACTTCCTCGTAGGTGTCGAGTTCGTCGTAGTTCTGCTCGCCGATCGACTCGGCCTGCGTGTTGACACTGATTGCCCGGTCGGCGTCATCATAGCGGAGCGTGACCGCGTAGTAGCTCTCGCCGTCGAGGATTGTTCCCTCCTCGAAGCTGAACCCGTTGCCGATCTCGGCGGCCGACACCGACGCGTTCGGGGCAGCGACAAGATTTTCGTAGCTTCCGTAGTCTGTGATCTCGGGGCCGAGGTTCGCCGTCGGATCGGTCGCGTTCGCGGGCACGTCGAGCTCGAACATCTAGTCGGGGATCGCCTCATTCAGCGTGACGTTCTCGAAGCGATCGCAGAGCTGTGGGTGTACTCCTCGGTCCGGATCTCGCTATCGATCCGAGCCTGGAAGTACGTCTCCGCGTCGACGTACACCGTCGTCGACATCTCGATGTCGCTCCGGTACTGCTCTGTCGGGGCCGCGTTCAGCACGTACTTCTCCCGGCCGTCGACGGTCCCGGTGCCGCGGTACTCGTAGCTGAGCAGCGACTCGTTGGCCAGCAGCTCGATCTGGGGGAGGAGCGTTTTCGCCCAGACTTCGTACTCCGAGACGTGGTTCTCCTCGGCGTTGTAGGTGACTGCTGTACTCTCGTTCACCACCGTCGTGACCGAGTCGCTTCCGTAGCAGTAGACTCGGTACTTCCCAACCGGCGTAATCAGCTGAATTGGATCGCCGAGTTGATGAAGAGAAAGTGTCTGGATCTGGATGTGTTCAAAATCGCCGACCTAGACATGTCTCTTTCGGCGTCGGACGTGAAAGACGTAGCGGAAGAAGTCATTACTCCCCTCCCGTTGCCGGGTGTCGAGGGGGCCCCCTCGGCCCCGGCGACATCTGGCTCGTCGTCATCCTAGCCTGTACTAACCAGAACTCGATTTGGGACACCTGCAACGATACCGACGGAACACCGTGTGATGACACCGTCTTAACCTGGCTACCATTCGTCTTTAGCTAAGACTGATAGTAATATTCAAATCTCAGAATATAACTAAGGGTGTTGGGAAGGACAATTCCAGCCGGTGAGACGCTGTTCATCGTGAAACCAGGCGATTAGAAACGCTAAGATTGGTGTTTTCAGCGTTTTGTCGAGGTGTACGAGCGAAATTCGACCGCAGATCACGGCTAGATAGTATTATTGTGAGTATTAGCTAAAGACGGATGGTGTAGGTGGTTTTCCAGTCACAGCGGCCACACCAGATGCGGTCAGAGCCGTTGAGAGCGTGGAGGTTGTCTGCGCCGCAGTGTGGACAGGAGCGTTCTTCCCAGATCGTCTTGAGACGCCGCTCGACGATGGCGTCGAGCGGCTCGGCCCGAAATTCTATTACCCCAAGTTCCGCAAGTTCTGATAGCCTCTGGCCGAAGGCAGGACGGTCTTCATACATACCCGTTTTTGCCGGGCCAGAGGCACTAATGCTCCTGGTTCCGCCAGTCTACTGAAGAGCGGTCGTCGTTGAGACACGCCCGAAGCGCGGCTTCGTCCACGCGGTAGCCGCGTTCCCCGCGCGAGTAGGTTCCGACTGCTGTGAGCACCTTGCGACCGTTCTGCTTCCACCACGTTTCTGCGTTCTGTCCATCGACCGCGTGCTCGTCGCCATGCTTGTCACCTCCACGTCGCGGATGTGGATCGCGACGGTGTCGCCGACCTCCGCGCCCTCGGCGCGGATCAGCCGCGTCACCTCGTGGCCGCCCCGAAACGACGGCGTGATCATCGGTCCCCAACAGCCCAGCGGCGTGTACGTCGTCACCGTGCCGCCGTCGGCGACTGTCCCGGCCCAATCCTGGTCGGGGCCGACGAGCCCGAGGGTGTACTAATTGACGTACAGCTCGTCCGTGATCTCCTGTTGTGACATACCGTGCGACGGTACAGCACGCTCTCGCATGACCGTAGCGCCCGCGACGGATTCGCTCTCGCCCCGCGGACCGAACTCGGGGGGGGGAGCGAAAAAAACGGCGCGACCCGCGGGTCGAACGAGCCGACGAAGGCCCCCGTCCCAGACCGCCGCCGCCCGGCGGGACAACGCATATGGCTCGCGGGCCCGTCCAGACGCCCGTGACCAACACGACATCTGACTCCGACGCGACGCCCGACACCGCATCGGCCGACGTAACACCCGACCCCGAGCGGCTCCGCGAGACGGTGCGCCGCTACTACGAGCGCGTCGATGCCGACGACTACGACGGCCTGCTCTCGCTTTTCGCCGACGACGTCGTCTACGACCGGCCGGGGCAGGATCCGATCGAAGGGAAAGACGACTTAGAGCGGTTCTACCGCGAGGACAGACCGCTGTCCGGCGGCGAACACGAGGTGCTCGCGATCGCGGTCGACGGTGACACGGCGGCGGTCCGCGGGACGTTCGGCGGGCGACAGGGCGGTGAGCTGGTCGCGTTCGGCTTCGCTGACTTTCACACGGTCGACGCCGACGGGCTGATTGCCCACCGCGTGACCTACACCGACCGCGACACGGTGTGACGCGTCCCGACCGACCGGCGGGGATCCGGTCCGGCCTGCTTGCGAGGGGCGAACACCGTGCCGCGACGCTCGGAGAGATTTACCTGCCCGTCTGAGACGTAGCGTATACAGACTCACATCGTCCCCGTCGGGTTCGATTACGACCGGATGATCGCCCCGCTCATCCGGGACCAGTTCGACGTCTTCCACGGACGCGAGTTCATTACGATCCGAGCCTATCATAGAAAGCCTCACGTGCGAAGCAGCAGGGGCTGGAGACTATGTCTACAACCTCCAAAGCCCTGCAGAACGAAGCTTCGGTCAATGAGTTCTTGAGACGACCGAGCTGACAACAATCGCCGTCGACGACCTCGTCGAGCTTCTCGATCGCCGGGAGGAGTATGCCGTCCCACCCGAGGAGATACTGGGGCTCTTGACACGCTCAGGAGCCTTCCAGGACGACAGGCTCGACCTCCTCGATGAGTACATCCAGGACCGTATCGATGCTGGAGAGACCCTGCTTGCGGTCATCCGAGCTCTCGAGCGTGCCGACGGAGCCGTAGAGACAGCGGAGGACGTCCGGTGGATCGTCGTGGGCATGGAGGACTCGAACGATATCCCAACCACCGAAGAGGTTCGATCCGCCCTCCAACTGCTCGCGCATCCCAGTGGTCCGATCCCTCGGAGATATTGTCCAACCACCGGGAAGAGAGGAGTAGATCACCGGCCTCCGCGACGGCACCTCGCTTGTCTCTGTCCTCACCCTCCGGCGCTTCGAGTGTTTCGAGCTGTACGCCGACAGCGATCGACGCTGAAATCCCAGCCGATCTCACACACACCACGTCTTCAAGTGTCTCCGATGACCAGATGTCGACCTTACACACCACCCGTTCAAGTGTTCAACTGAAGCGGTAGCGCGGAGTCCCCTTCCTCAAGGGGCGACCGGGGGAAGCGAGTAGGGAGGGGAGGAGCGCGTTTGTGTTGGTCGCAAACACCAATATATAAGTAGCCTATTGATCACATTGAACACGTGGCAGACGACTACGTGCGTCGGACGGCAATCACTCGTCTCGAAGTTACGGACGAGCAACGCGACCTCCTCGAAGAGACGATTTCCGAGTGGAAGCGTGGATGCCAACTCGCCACGGACATGGCGTGGGGCAAATACAACGCGAAAAGCGACGTACAGCCCCTCGCTTACGACGACGTGCGCGAACACACCGACCTCGGGAGTCAGCACGCGGTTCTTGCCACGCACCAAGCAGCTCAAGCCATCACCGGCTGTATCGAACGGAAGGCGAAGGACAAGAAGGTGAGTAAGCCCACCTTCACCGCACCCACGGTGAAATACGACACCCGAACCATGACTGTATTTGATGATGATACGGTGTCGCTCTCCACCACAGAGAGTCGCGTCCGGTGCGACCTCGCCCTCCCCGACGCCGACGATGGCTACCAACGGCAGTACCTCGACTCCGACAACTGGAGCGTCACGGAAAGCACACTCACCGCCCGTGACGGCGACTACTTCTTACACATCGGCTTCCGCCGACCCAAGACCGACACCGAACGGAACACCGCCGAGGACGGAACGGTCCTCGGGGTTGACCTCGGTATCGAAAACCTCGCCGTCACAAGCACCGCCTCCTTCTTCAGCGGGCGGGAGTTAACCCACAACCTCCGCGAGTTCGAGAAGGTACGCGCCGGACTCCAACAAACTGGGACGAGGAGTGCCCATCGGACGCTCGAACGATCGAGCGGCCGAGAACTTCGCTACGTCCGCGACGTACTTCACCGAGCATCCAACGCTATCGTCTCGGAAGCGCTCCGGTACGAGTGCGAGGTGATCGCGTTCGAGAACCTAACCAATATCCGTGACCGTACGGGAGCGTCGTGGGGACACAAGTGGGCGTTCCGAACGCTGTACGAACAGGTGGAATATAAAGCCGAAGCGGAAGGTATCACGGTGAAGCAAGTGGGGTCGGCATACACATCCCAACGGTGCGCCGAATGTGGATTCACGGCAGACGAGAATCGCCGAACTCGCAACGACTTTCGATGTGTGAAGTGTGAGTCGGAAGCGAACGCGGATTATAACGCGGCGAAGAACATCGGGACACGGTATGTCCGTCGAGGCCAACAGTCGTCTCGGCGGACGGGCGACAGTCAACTCGCCCTGAAGTCTGGAACTGTGACGCCAAGTGGCGGATTCACCGCCTACCCGGACGGGTTCGAGGCCGAGTTCATGGACAAGCCCCACCCTCAACGAGCGAAGTCAGTAGACTGAGCGAAGTAGGGTGGGGTAGTTGACTGTGCTACGCGTTCCGATCGATCCAGTCACAGAACTCGTCAAAGTCTTGCGCACCCGCTCCGTCGGCGATTTCACGGAGCGTCCCGGTTCGAAGCTCGTCGTGTAACGGAACAGTCACCTGGCGGCGATCATCTTCGTTCGTCGGATGCTCATAGTACAACTGTGCGTGGTCTCCGGCTGTCCGCCGCCATTCGAAGCCACCAGCATTGACGAGGACCTTGGCAATTTCGTGTCCTGAAAACGTCCGTCTTCCCATCTATTCGAGCACGTCCGGGGGGTGCTGTTCCCCGGTCGTGTTGTCCTCCGGATCGATACCTAACTCCTCGAGTTCTACATCCGTCGGTTCGTGTCCAATCTCTCCTCGATGGAGAGCCACTGCTTCATCGAGATTCTCCAACGCAACGGCGCGTGAGGTCCCCTGAGTCGTCACCCCCGTCTCGACGTCTTTGGCGACCCACCACCCATCTTCCCGCCAGAGACGGATCTCGTCCTCGTGGTCATCGCCCTCTCTCGTCGACGTGGCCATGCTCTATCTACGTGATGAAAGCCGAATAAGGGTTTGGGCGTTACCAAGCTACTTTTTCACGAGCCTGACGCTGCGCTACTGGCTATCCGTACCCATTTATTGGAGTTAGTTAACAATGAACCAGTCAAAAAGAGATCTGTATCAAAACTTGTCGAGAGTCATGTCTCCATCAATTCCGTCAAACAACTCTTGTAGGCGACTATCTCCTTGGAGTACATCACGCACGATGTCTGCACGAATTGAGAACTCGTACTCATAGTAACTCCCACCTTTCGGGCCTTTGTTTTGCTCGCGAACGTCAAGAAATCCTTTCAGCGTCAACTGGGACAAGCGGTTATGAATAGTGCGGTCGGTACGGACATCCGCGTCGATACGCTTTGCAGCCAACACATACCGCTCGTAGATCCGATTTCGCTTAGCTGGGAGCGCACTCTCCTGCTCGAGCAACAATAGTCCGTACAGTGTTAATTTTGACTGTGTGGGGAGTCGTCCTAGTTCCTCTCGCACTTTATCCCGCTCAACTGCTTCATCCGCACGACGAACATGCTTCTCAGTGATACAGTCACTTTCCTCGTCACGCGCCATATCACCGGCCTTGTACAACAGCTTCAGCGCTTGCCGGGCGCTCCCAGAATCTTGCGCCGCGAACGCTGCACATAACGGGATCACATCATCTTCAAGAATATCTGATGATAACTCGAACGCTCCATTATCAAGTTGCGATGCAGTCGTATCGTGGAATGCTTCGGATGCTCGTTGCTTCAAGATGTTCCCGAGTTCATTCGCATCATACGGTGGGAAATGAATCTCCTCGTCGCACAGGGAGTCTTTCACCCGTGCAGAAAGGTTATCTCGGAAAGTGAAATCGTTCGAGATCCCGATAACCCCGACAGACGTATCTCTGACATTCCCATTATCGTTAGCGCGAGGAAGTTTGTATAGGATGTCGTCATCATTTCCGATAGCATCGATCTCGTCTAAAACTACTAGGCAATGCGTAGCGTCGAGTTTTTCGAGTTCCTCGAATAGCATCGTGTATATCATCCCAGATGGGTATCCTGTCGGCTTGATCTGCTCCTCCGGCTCTCGAAACTCGTTTATCAGATTCGCAGCTACCTGGTAGCTCGAGTTCAGCGATTTACAATTCAATTCGGCAAAGTGTACATCAACGTCATCTAGATTCTGTTGATCCTCATCTAGCCGCTCAATAATCATTCGAGATGAGAGCGTCTTTCCCACGCCTGTCTGCCCATATAGAAACAGGTTTTTTGGTGGTGCTCCGTTGATCACGGGTTTCAGAGCCGACTGGTACTGCTTGAGTTCGTTATCTCGCTCGATTAACTGATCAGGCCGATACCCGTCTCGAAGCACTGCTTCATCAGCAAAAATTGTAGAATCGGGTTTGAACCGTTCCAGCCCCATTATTACTCGACTTGTAACCACGGCGTTACTTAAAACCACACCTTCATGAGTGTCATCAGTTTCATCTGTGTACACCATGCCTTCATGAGACATAGATACACCACACAGATACGGTGGTGTTCGCGAACAAAACCAGACAGAGATGACGAACCCCCTCCCCCCACTTTTCACGAGAGTTCCGCGGTAAAGACGGTGGGGGAGGGTCGAGATCACTTTGCTAATACGCAAACCTTTATGACATATCGCTCGGAACCATACCCGCACGGCTATTGTAGCGGTTAATTATGCTGTAGAAGAGTGCTAAGAGAGTAGCAGACATCGTTTCACTACCTCGTCTCTAACAGCAACTCTCGTGAAAAATGGGGGGTGGGGGTTGTAGACAGTACGACCACGTTGATATGTTCGTACAGAGAAACGAAAGCTGGAGCAACTCTCGTGAAAAGTGGGGTGGGTGGTAGCAGACAATCGTGTGCTTGGTGAACTGTAGCTCTCGATTTTAGTTGTGTGCTGAATATATTCGAGAACTCTCGTGAAAAGTGGGGGGTGGGGTAGTAATCAGGACAGACGGAACTCGCGAAACGACCTCTGTCACCCCACACCCAGACGATACTGGGGACCTTGGAAAGATCCTCTGAGGACAAGTTCGAGCTATCGCTCTTATGTAGAAACGCGGAAAGCCCGTATAATTACACTCAGACAGTTCTAATCTGGCAATATGCCTTCTGCTCAGCCAGCGTTCGGCGGGATGTTTCGGCAGCTGATCGAGCTAGGAGTCATA
>NZ_NHNZ01000211.1:0-17317 GCF_002727095.1 Halorubrum sp. C191
CGATATCACCATCGACTGCCTTGTTATGGGGGCTTTCCGTAGTTCTACATAAGAGCGACCACGAGATATTATCTGTTCCAAGTAGGGTTGTGCAATCCAGCTCGACGATTCAGTATCTGGGAGTGTCTGACACGCCACTGAGTCCCCTGTATCATTTTTGACGTGACCTGTGGAGCACGCACGTCGCCCGCCAATGTGACTCTCAATGCGATGGTGGTCCGAACAGGTGCCTTGTTCGGGCCGCAAGCTGGGTTCGACGTTAGTCGATAATCTCCCCAATGAGATCCTGAGCGCCCTGCCGCACGGCTTCATCGCTCGACTGCGTCGGCTCCCAGCCAAGCGCAGCGAGCTTCTCGATTGTAAGGCGCATTTTGGGTACGTCACCGGTCCACCCGCGGTCGCACCGGTGTAGGTGTACTCGGGGTCGACACCGAGATCGTCGCTGATGATGTCTGCGATGTCTTTGACGGAGGTTGTGGTCTTCGTCCCAAGGTTGTAGATATTGAGTGGCTCATCGGCGTGTTCAACGACCTATTTCATTGCGGCCACACACTCGTCGACGTACATGTACGACTTCTCTTGACGGCCATCGCCGAGGATTTCGAGTTCGGTAGGATCGCCGGTGAGTTTCTCGATGAAATCCGGCACGACGTTCCCGCGCTGGTACGGCCCGACAATGTTCGCAAAGCGGAACACCCACGATTGGATCCCATACGAGTGGGCGTACGTAGAAATGAGCGCTTCATCAGCGAGTTTCGAGGAGCCATAGATCGAGATTGGTTCGAGTGGCGCGTAATCTTCTGGAGTTGAGCGTGGAGCTTCACCATACACCGTTGATGAGGACGTGAACGCGAACTGTTCGACATCGGCATCACGCATTGCTTCGAGGAGATTATACGTCATCTCCGTGTTTTCTTCGAACAGCGTTCGATCGTCGTCGAAGTTCGTGTCCGTGTACGCAGCGAGATGAAACACCATATCGAGATCGGCGGTAATGATCCGGTCGACGTCGTCGCGATCCGTCAGGTCCGCTTTGGTGAACGTGACACCCTCTGGCACCCGCTCACGCTCGCCTTTCGAGAGATCATCGGCAACGCGGACTGTCGCACCCGTATCGTGAGCGTACTTGCCAGATGGCTTCCGATTAGACCTGTACCATCTGTGACAAGGACAGTAGTGTCTGTGAGATCCATGTGTC
Organism: Halorubrum sp. C191; assembly: GCF_002727095.1. Taxonomy (NCBI): domain Archaea; kingdom Methanobacteriati; phylum Methanobacteriota; class Halobacteria; order Halobacteriales; family Haloferacaceae; genus Halorubrum; species Halorubrum sp. C191. Next base: position 1,199 of record NZ_NHNZ01000211.1, read on the forward strand.
AATGTCAGTAGCCTGTGGAATGTAGATTTGAACACAGAGCGATCGCAGTACGTAGTGGTTGAAACAGTCGCAGCGGGCCAGCAACTGAGCGCAAAGGTGGGCTAGCAATCGTCGAAATAGCGTTTGACGTATGAATGAAGATTCTCAAATGGTCGGCCAAAGACGTCGAAAGTACTGTGTTGCTCATCGCCGATAATTTGGGTTTTTCGTCCGCAAAATGGCAGCGATAGGCGGTTGCGAGGTAGTGTTTCGAGTTGACATCCGCAGCGTCAACTGTCTCGTAGAAGTGTTCATGTCTCTGTTAAATCTTAGGAACTGATAGAATTAGTGTGCGAGATACAGAGGGCGGTCTTTGTTCAGACACTCTCGGCTTTGTTGAAATCCTCAGAGAGCTATACTTATGCCTATCTTAGTTAATACTGATCTCGTCTGTCTGAGGATGTAAAATCCTTATCAACGCCCTAATCACCCCTATCGGAACTGAATAGAGCAGCCACACGGCCCGTGAATCCAGATTGGTACCTACCCCAAGAACACGAAGGTGATGAGAGTGACCACAAAGACTAACATCAGAAACAACTCAACGATAGGGGTGAACGCGAACTGTAGTTTCCACCGTATGACGTGCCCGAACTGGAGAATATCCTTCAGTCAAGGGCTGATATCGTGATTGTGGCGGACACCGTTGGCGAGGGTGTTTTGAACTTCTGTGCCGCACTCGCCGCTCGAGATAGCGGGGGTACTCGGCAGGCGCTGTATCTGCTTCGGCTGGCTGGCGAGATCGCGGAGAACGAGGGGGTGGACGCTATCGAGCGCACCCACCTCGAGTCGGCCCGTTCTCGACTCAAGCAGAAGCATGTCGAGGAGGGAATCCGCTCAAACCACGTGCGGAGGACGGTGTAGTGCGGAAGTCTGGTGAGGCCGATCTCTTCAAGGACGCCGGGCATTTCTGAGAGCAAATCCATCGTGACACGGTAGGATTTGGCCAGCTCGATGCGGAGTGCATACACGGTGAGCATTGCCCACTCGGCGAACCCGCTTCCCCCTTTGGGGTCGGCAGGTTCGTCCGGATTAGCGACAACTGATTTAGCCTTAGCCACCGTAAAACGCGTGAAGAGACGGATTTCGGATGTTACACCGATCTGTCTCTTCGCTTTCTACAGCAATAACGGAGTCGTAGCCCTCGCGTCTAGCGAAGCTACAGAGCCGAAATTTACTAATTGTTCCTGTTTTGGAATCTGTTGGATCTTGACTCTGTTGTGTAGGGTGTCTTCCTATACTCGAAGCCTGTCCCAACCTTTCGTCCCGACTCCATGCTCAGACTAGAGTGGATGTGGTTGCTGTCAAGTCGAACATCCATTGATACAGATGAGCCGTGTTACAGGACCGTCTTCAAGCCTTCTCGTAAGGAAACCGTCGGTTCGAACCCTAACTCTTCTTTTGCTTTCGAGATATCTGCGACGCTCTCCTCTATATCGCCTGGTCGTGGATCGGTATACGTCACCTCAGAGTCTGTATCCGTTATATCGCATATCGTCTCGGCAAGTTCTGCGATACTCGTCTGCTCGCCGCGGCCGATGTTATATGCCTCGCCGGTATGCACTGTTTTCGCCGCCAGCAAATTGGCGTCAACAATATCGTCGACGTGGACGAAATCACGTGTTTGTGATCCGTCGCCGTTGACGGTGATCGGTTTGCCAGCCAGAGCTTGGTCTCTGAAGACGCTGATGACGCCACCGTAGTCACCACCTCGCTGCCGTGGACCATAGATGTTGAAGTAACGGAGAGCGATCGTTTCCGTCCCGTAGAGTTCGTTGTAGACTTGTACGTATCTGTCGACGGTCCATTTATCGATTCCGTAGGGGGAATTGGGAGTTTTTGACTCCTCTTCGGAGATGGGGATAGTCTCGGGTTCGCCATAAATCGCTGCGGATGAGGCGATGACGAGTCGAAAGTTCTTCTGGCGGGCGAGCTCCAAGAGGTGAAGCGTCGCATCGGTGTTCACTTCGTGGCAAGGGCGCGGATTCTCGATTGATTTCTGGACACTCACGACGGCGGCTTGGTGGAAGACAATGTCCACGTAGTCGGTGAGTTCGTCTAGTAGTTCGCGGTTCCGAATGTCACCCTGTTTGAAAGTGGCCTCGTTAGGGACGTGGTTCTCCGTACCTGTAGAGAGATTATCGAGTGCCATTACATCATTTTTTTTCGCCAACCGCCTTGTGAGGTGACTTCCGACGAATCCGGCGGCGCCCGTGATTAGAACGCGGGCGTCTCTCAGTAGTGTCATATTTCACTATCTAATTGTACCAAGGTAATAAGTTTGTAATACTCACTATGTTTTGGCAGTGTTGAGATAAGGTCGAAGGGTGAGGCGGTCAAAAGATCGAGTGGTCTATGCTCAGTTTCGACCGCCTCAGCGGCGATAGCGGTTGTATCGAGTTAGATTTTCTGGAGCGAGAGGCGACACCCGAGTCGGCGATGAAGCTCGGTATCCGACTCCATCTGGCAGTATTATCACTTTCGTATACAGTTTCGATTCTTGAGAGGTTGGGTGTCGATCGCCATCGAACCACCGTTCATCGGTGGGTTCAGAAAGCCGATCTACAGCCGACAGACGGTGCGAACCCGAATCACGTTGCGGTCGATGAAACTGTGATTCAGCTTAATGCTGAGCGATATTGGCTGTACGCTGCCGTCGATCCCGACACGAACCGCCTGCTCCACGTTCGGCTGTATCCGACGAGAACGAACGCGATCACCTCGATGTTTCTCTCTGAACTGCGTGAGAAACATCAGGTTGACGACGCGGTCTTTCTCGTCGACGGCGCGCCATGGCTACACGCAGCCTGTCATCGTCATGGGCTCCGATTCCAACACGTCACACATGGGAATCGGAATGCCGTCGAACGTGTCTTTCGAGAAGTAAAACGGCGAACAAACCAGTTCTCAAATACGTTTAGTCACGTTGAGCCGAGTACCGCCGAAAATTGGCTCCAAGCGTTCGCCTTCGCATGGAATCAGCTTATCTAAACACTACCTTTTTTCCCATGGCAAAATTAATATCTCCCTACCTGCTTCGTCTAGATATGTTATCCCGATTCACAATTAGCATATCTGAGAAACTGCTAAGCCATTTCACCCGCCCGCTGCTAAATATCCAACCAACGAAGACTGAGACTCATGTCACAGCCTGAAACGACGACGCAAAGCGGGGGTTCCGCGGAGCGAAAGCCTACAGTTGGACTAGTCGCGAGTGACGAGTTCGGAGTCCTCGAAAACCTGCTCAATGCGGTAGAGCATGACCTGCCTACCATCCTTGCGGATACTGGCGATGCAGAGACCGTCGCCAAAGTTGGTCGGCAACTCGGAATCCAGGTTATCGAACCACCTGACAGTGTAGAGCGTACAGACGAACTTCGAGATCATTTCGCGACTATCACTAGCAGCCAGCCAGCACCAGGAGTTATTGTACCGGATGATAGTAGCACACCCATCGATTTCGAGCGTACTGTTTCAGCATTCGACCCGACAGAACGAGTATGCGGAGTAGTCACAAAAAAGGCCGATAACGAACTCGGTGTGTTGGCTGCGATTCCTGCGTACAATGAGGAGGCGGCTATTGCGGATGTCGTAACGAAGACGAAGCAGTACGCCGACCTCGTGTTGGTCATCGACGACGGCAGCAGCGACGATACGGTACCACTAGCAAAGGAGGCTGGTGCGACGGTTGTCGAACACGAGGAGAACGGAGGGTACGGGGCTGCACTTCGGACAGCCTTCAAAGAGGCTAGTGAACGTCGGGCAGACCACTTAGTGATTCTCGACGGTGACGGGCAGCATGACCCCAGTGACATTCCTGAGGCGGTTGAGGTTCAGGAGGATGGCGCCGATATCGTCATCGGGAGCCGGTTTGCGGACGATTCGAAAACGGAACTGCCGCTTTATCGTCGGTTCGGACTATCTGTAATAAATTTCCTGACGAACCTCAGCATGGGAGTTGTTCGGTCTGAATCACGCGTCGGTGACACCCAGAGCGGGTTTCGGACGTACAATCCCGAGGCGATCGAGTCGCTGAGTGGGGACGAAAGCATTGGTTCCGGGATGAGTGCAAGTACAGATATCCTGTACCACGCTCATCAGCATGAGTACGAGGTAGAGGAGATTGGAACGACGATAGATTACGACGTTGAAGAGGCGAGTACGCATAACCCGGTTTCACATGGAGTTTCACTGGTCGGGAATATTCTGCGGACAGTAGAGCGCGAGCGTCCGATTACTGTGCTAGGTGCTCCAGGGTTCATTAGTGCGTTTGTTGGACTCGGCTTTGGGTACTGGACGTTCTCGAACTACATCAGCTCGGGGACGTTCCCACTCGGGTTAGCCTTAATCTCGGCGACGTTCACTCTCGCAGGCGTATTCGCATGCTTCACATCTATCATATTACATTCTTTAAATTCATATCTCGATGAGTAATAATACTCGAGGTCAGGGCGTTGATTCGGCGCATAAATTCGAATGGCCGAGTTCTCCAGTTATTTACCTAACTGTTGATTACGAGTGCGATTATGGAACTGCGCTCACGGAGAACTCATACGGTGCACTTGAGGAAACACCATGGCTCGCCTCACTGATTGAAGAACTTGAGATTCCACTTACTTGTTTCGTACAGACTAGAGTCTTTGACGAAAGACCCGAGCAAGTGGAACAGCTTCGAAGTGCTTCCAGTCCTGTAACATTCCATCCGCACTCACACAGCCATCGCCCCCGGGACGAGACAGATATCGGAAACGAAATCTCGAAAGCAACAGCCGCATACGAGGATTTCTTCGGGAGAAGCCCTGTCGGCTATCGGTTCCCCAACGGTAACGTGCGGTCGACAGACTATGAACTGCTAGCAGAGAACGGCTATAAGTTCGATGCGAGTGTCTTCCCTTCCTGGCGACCGGGACACTTCGATAATACGAATGCTCCGACACGACCACAGTTTTTCACTGATTACGACCTGTTGGAGATTCCGTTTACCGTCTACTCTGATAGGATCCGGATTCCGACCGCACTCTCATATTGTCGGCTGCTAGGCAGACCTTTCACGGAACTCTTGGCTCGCCGCCCACCGCCTGTGGTCATTTTCAATATCCACATGCACGACCTCGTGAATCCACCGGCGTTCAATGAATTGTCGCCGTTGTATCGGGGAATATATTCGCGGAACCCAGACGGGAAGTCGCTCCTCACGCGCGTGCTCAAACGACTACAGAGAAGGGGATATGAGTTCCGACAGTTAGACGACTTACATGAGTCTTTTCGAAAGTACGAAGCGAAGTCGTAGTTACTCCAGATAGCCGATATCGGCGAGACGGTCCTCAACATCTTCTCCGAGTTCGTCTTGCTGTGTTGCGTCACCGAGCGGTGGTCGGGTTTCGACGGCCCGCTCTGCTGGATCACTGCCCGAGCGGAATACCTCGAGAACTGGTTCGCCGTCCATGTCTGTAGGAATTTCGTGGCCCATCCAGTGGAGGATCGTCGGCGCGATGTCGGTAATCCGGATCTCATCGAGGTTGCCGGCTTCCACGTCATCGCCGTAGAACAGTACCATTCCCTCCGGGACATTCTCACCGCGCCAGTCAGTCGGTTCTGACATTACCTCTTCAGTACCCATAGCTTCACTCGTATGGACGCCCGGCCGCTGGTCGAAGATGAGGTCCGGGGCTTTGTGAACGTGCGGCCCGTTGTAGAGGTTTTCCCGACGGTGGATTGTTCGGGCGATCGAATCGTCGTTGAGCCCCGTCGTTGCTTTGAGGTCGGCTTCGAGATCGGAGAGAATCTGCTCTCGTTCCTTTTCGCTGTCGGCATTGACGTAGACGAGACCTTGGCCACTGCCGATGGCCTTCGTGTTCTCCCAATCGACCATACTCAGCTTTTCTTCGCGGACGACGCCCTCGTCGGTCGGGAAGCGCTCAATGATGGACCGCGGAATGAGCGGGCGGATGTACTGCTCCAGATTGAGTTTTCGGACGACGCTAGCGACGCGCTCTTGCGTGAGGCCAACGTCATGGAGGCGCGAGGAAAGACTCGATTTCGTAGAAAGGTAGCCACGCTCTTCGAGCCAGCTGTTGATGTAGAACACCGTGTCGATTTCCATACAACCGTGGTCGGACATCAATACGAGGTTGTAGTCACCCTCGATGAACGGTTCGAGTTCTTCGTCGATGACCTCGTAGGCGTGTTTCGTCGGTTCTCCGTCGTAAAAGTAGTGCTGGAGAACGTTCAGGTGGAAGAGCGTCACGTGGAGAAAATCTACATCTTCCTCTTCGAGGAGAGTGTGCGCTGTTCGGAGGCGGGTGCGGAGGAGATCATGAACCATCTCGACCTCCTCCCCAGCGTCCTCGCTCGACGTAAGAACATTCTCGGGGTGGACGCGGTAATTGAAACGGGACTCGATGTCTGCTTGGAGGTTGTCTGGCTTCGTGTAGTTCTTCTCTCGTGATCTTGGCCCACCGGCGATCATGAACCTATTTATTTCGCGCGGTGGGTAGGTCATGGGGAGATTGATTACGCCCGCCGATTGATTTTCCTCGTTCAGATAATCCCAGATCTCGGGACTTTCGAAGTCTGTTGAGTCTGGAAGGTACATCGATTGATTTTCCGTGTCGATGCGTTCCCACCAGTAAACACCAAGCTTGCCGGGGTTTTTCCCAGATGAATAGCATTTCCAATTAGGGCAGGTAACAGGTGGTAAAATTGAACGGGAAACTCCGTGAATACTATTCTTTTTTAGCTTGGATATGTTGGGAAGATCACGTTCGTCTGATATTCGATTAATTAGGGGCCAATTTGATCCGTCTAGTCCGATGACTACTGTTTTACTCATTGTGCTGTGTGTCAAACTTCACGCGTAATACTCTTACTATCTATATAAATGACTCTAGTACTTCCCTTTCTTGCTCTACCATTTCTTCAAGCCGGTATGACTCAGCAGTCTGGCGGGCAGCTTCAGCAATTGATTTTTGATTTTCTTTATTTTTTAGGCAACATCGCATTACAGCTGCTAACTCCCGATGATTTGTTGATTCAATTAGATGCCCATTTTCACCGTCAATCATATAATCTCTAACCCCTAGAGTATCGGAAGTAATAGTAATACACCCGGAGGCCATAGCTTCTAAATTTGACAAGCCGAATCCTTCCATTTTCGTTGGGAGGACGTATATATGCGCATTCTTCATCAACTCCTTCTTTTCGCCCTCTTCAACATATCCTCTAAATGATATATTTTCCAAATCTAGTTCTTCAGCTTCCCGTTCAAGTTCTGTCCTACACGGACCATCGCCCGCAATAATCAGTTTCCGGCTGATATTCCCTCTGGCTTGTATCTGTTTCCAAGATTTAAGTAATGTAGAAATGTTCTTTCGCGGTGTTAGAGCACAAAGACATAATATGTCACCATTCGGATTATAGTTATATTCATACTCTTCTGTTTTTATTCCATTTTCAACTAAATGTATTTTGTCTGGGCTCCGGTTCACGACTGACTGTAGCTCTGACCGAGTTGATTTTGAGACTGCCAAAATTTTGTCTCCATCTAAGACTCTATATAGTTGTTCTCCTATTATCGTTCCAATTTTTGTAATTATATTATCCTTATTAGAGAACGCTTTCATCCCATAAACTGCATGGACTTTTGTCACTGTTTTTTTACTTGTGGCGTATGCATAGATGTACGGGATCGGGGATGAATTATCATATACTATATCTGGATCTATCTTTTTGAGAATATTAATAAATTTTATCGGAGATTTAACAAAAAATCCTACCTTCTCAGCGAAGAATGTGTTTGGAGTTGAGATGGGCCAGTGGTGAATGTTTTCTCTTGAGGGAGCGTCTCCGTCAGGACAGAGATAGTGAACATCCCAACCATTTTGTGCCAAGTGCTGTCCTAGTTCCCAAATAACGTTTTCTGCCCCCCCACCGCTGTATGGTGGTGCTTTGCTAATAAACAGTATTGTCTTCATTTTAGTTTTAAAATATACCTGCTATTTGATGTCCCTTCTGATTTGTACCTTTGCTGTCGTCCCCCTATTGTATTGAGTCGCGTTAAGCTCTACTTCAGTCATATTGATCGATTTTTGACAATCCTATTTTTGACAACATCTTGTCGCCTGTAACTTCATTTAATGGAATTCCGTTTTCAGATTTACCATAATAATCTAGTAGCGACGTAACCTTCTCTGCATATTCTACAGCAGCAAAGTCGGTATTGACAGTATAGGCAAATATCATAGAATGTAAGCGTGTCGATATTACTTTGTCGACCTGCGATACCACCCCCAACATTTTCTGAGGTTTTTCTGTTTGAATCATCGGTATATCATACTCCTCGCAGTATCGCTGACAGACTCTATGGTCCATTTCTACCTCCTCGTAAGGATGGTTCCCAAACGGTAAAAGGACTATCTGATAACCTTGGGATATTAATATTTCTATGGCTTGCTGATACGCATTTTGAAGCCTTTGGTTCTGTCTTTCATTTTTAACCCGTCTTGCGGCAATCCCGATGGTACAATCATTTTCTACTAACCCGATAGATCTCATTTCCTTCTCTGCCCATTCTGTATCTGGTGACAGAGTTGTGGCAGGATCGGGTACTAGCGTTACGTCCTCTACCCCTTCCCGTTGTAGAGTCTCTAGACTGATTGGATCTCTAACTGAAATATGCTGTGATTTGGCCATACATCCTACAACACCGCGCATTACTATTGAGGGTGTTGACGGATAAACCCCCATGGCGGTCCAATACACGTCTTTTCCGAGTAGTGTTGCTACTCTAAGATAGAACGGGAGTGCCTTTGATAACTCTCCCATATATGATGAAAAGAGCCCTCCCCCTCCAACAATGAATGTATCGTGTTCTAATAATGCCAATAACGCATCCGAAACGTTAGGGGAAAACGGCCGAATTGGAACATCATCCGGAAATTCGTCCTTATGTACTTGTATGGTCCTCTCTGGTTCGTGGGCAACTAATGTGATTGAATCTATGCTTTTATTGCCCGACTCCCTCCAATCTTTTAATAAGCCGCTCAAAATTGCTTCGTCTCCAACATTGCTTGCCCCTCCTCCGATGAGAAAAACATCACCTTCTGCTTCTGATAATGTATAGGTCATATAATTTGATAGAGATTGTGGTTAATCAGTATATCGGTTAGCTACTGTATAAGTTCGTTGAATACGTCCTTATCTTTCTGATCGGAAGCTATCATTATGTATGATAAAATATGGGTTGTAGTGTGAATAATGCTGATACTTATGATATTATGTAGGCTGTAATCCGTGAAGAATTGATGTATTAAATAATATGTAATGATACTTTGTGAATAGAATAAGATCGATCTTAGATTTGTTGGATAAATATTGTATAAATTATAGAGTCTTGCTGAATACAGAATATTCATTAAAATATAGGACACGGTAGTAGCGGCCGCTGCACCGGCCATCCCTATTCTTGGAACTAATATGATATTTAGAAATATATTAAACCCTAATGGGATCAATGTTGCTAAAAATGCGTACCGATTTTGCTCCCCAGCAACCAGAGCGCTCCTATTTGGACCGAATAGGGAATGTGATATAAAGCAAACTGCAAGTATTCTGAGTGGATACGTTGCAACAGCATATTCTTGTCCAAAAATAAACTCGATTGTCCAACTAGGATTAAAAATTATTAGCAACGCTATCGGAAGTGATAGTGTGGATATCCACCTTGTAACCACAATATAATCACTTTTAATTGAAGATCTATCACTTTGAAATTTTTTTGATAAGTACGGCATGAATAGGAATGAGAATGTCCATAATATTACAAAAAGGCTTCTTGATATAGTATACGCACTATCATAATACCCAACAAATTTTGAGTCATCTAAGAAGAAACTCACAGCAACCGTATCAAGTTCCTGCATCAACTTTCGAGACGATGTGGCAAGAACGAGAGGTAGTGAAAATAAAAGAAGCTTCTGGCCTTGACGAGGTGCTATCTTCGAGACCGCTAAATCAATGCTATGACGTTTTTTGAATATCCCTACTCCAGTTACTGCTGTAACTAACATTGCGACCGTCCATCCTATTCCCGCACCAATCGAGTCCTTGGTAAATAAAATACCTAAAACTACAGCGCAGACCGTTGTTGAACGATACACTACCTCGATAAGGACTCTCCCAACCGAATCTTCTTTTCCTCTGAGAACACCAATAGATGTTTTGAAACTCACGAATAATGGGATTCCTAGCAAAAATGGAATCAGTGTCGGTTCGAAAGCAACATCGGATACAAATACAGAAATTTCTCGAGAAAGTAGCAATAACACTATGGAAACGAGTGAAGCGAATATAATACCAATTATCGTTCCTGTTGACACATACTTACTCACCTTATCTGTAGTTGGTACCATCTTCCCCAGACCTTCTGGAATTCCTAAATGGGAAATTAGTCCTACAAAATTGACTATCGTAAGCCCGAGCACAAAATATCCGTACTCCTCCGGGCCGAGCAACCGAGCAGGCCCGATTCGTAGTGAAAATCCTAATATAGTTCCGATAATATTTCCGAGGAATACTAACGAGGTTCCGCTAAGGAAATCAGAAAGATCACTTTCGCTCACTATGGGCGTTATTATTATGAGAGGATAAATCACTTGCCAAGTTTGGTTGACCTGGTATTCATACTTCCGTCCGCGTACATGGCCTACACTTATCTCTACTACTGTAGTCTCTTCAGATTAATTCTTGTGTAACTATATTCTATTAATCTATCTTTTTATCATGTGTAGAGATTATAAGTGTTGAACAACCCAGAGACGTTTGTGAGCGACACCGGTGGTAAGACAGTAGTGCCATACCCTGGCTATAGTGGAGATTTTTACTGAGTCTAAAATTCTTCAAACAATACTATAAGGGGGCTAAAAAATACCATTCCAGCGTATTCTGCTTTTTACAAGGAATTCGATATCAACATATTAAACCGAAACAGAGACTATATTACTTTTCATCCAGATATAAATCATTATGTCCTGTAGGAAGGGGTCGGATGAGCCGGGTAAAATTGGCAACTGGAAAGCCCCTGCAGCGATCGCTTTCTTTACCCTGACGGCTGCAATCATCTCAATACTCCGTGAGCCCTCTTACCCTCGCCCGAAGGCATTTTTTGTGACAATAGGTATCGCCGCGGCAGCGCTCTACCTGTGGATCACACTTGATGGAAAAAGTCAATTTCAAGTCGCATGGCTCACTGCTGCGACGGTATTCTTGGCATTCCTGCTTAGATGGACAACGTATCGACCTTTGGCCGCATCCAGCTCAGACCAAATTAGTCATTATGCTGTTCGGGCAGGCTATATTGTTCGGGAAGGTTACGTCGGGCCGTTCGGGATCTATGAGCACTCGCCACTAATCCATATCTTGATTGCTACCCTGAGCAAGCTGGCCGGCTACACCTCCGGGTTGGATTCGATAATACTCATGGCAGCTGCGTCATCCATGCTGCCCGTGCTTGTCGCCGGGCTCCTGTACCGATTTGCCGGAAAACAATCTTCCCTCCACGGAATGCTCCTCACTGCGTTCTTTCCATTGTTCACCCGAACCGGGGTAATATTCGAGACCGAAGCCCTCTCTCTCCCATACTTCATTCTAGTAATCTACCTCTCCATCCTCGTTTCTCAGTATGGCGACTGGACGCACCTCGGCTTCATCTTAGCGGTCACCTCAGCAGCGTTTGTACACTTCTTCTACCCGTTTGTCATCCTTGGTACGTTGCTCGCCGGTATCTACCTCTACGACGGCTTTTCATCAGTTCACGGGGCAGCCAGCCGCCTATTTCCTGGCCTTGTCGTCATCGGGTTCTTCTCCCTTGTTTTATACCGCGTGGTTTCTACCGATCGAGGGGCTGGCCTCTTTGCCTCCATGTTGTTCGAGCGATCGGGAGGGTCACTCCCCGACTCAATACTCGGTGTATTCACGCCGACACAGGGCGCTATCGGCGAATCAACAACCACAGCAAAGACGACACTCGATATTATGGCGAACTTCACGCCAGCGCTGATGTTCCTCATCTTAGGTGTCGTCGGAGGATTGCTCACGGTTGTCGCTGCTCGGCGCGACCCAGATCAACAGGTGATTATCGCGTATACGACCGCGACTGGGGTCGGAACTCTTGTTGGACTCCTGTTTTTCTCCTCGAGTGAATCTCTCGCCATAGGATTCCGGCTCTACTACTACGCAGGTGTGTTCATCGTCGCGTACGCTGCAGTCGCCCTCGCAACTACCCCAGAGTTATTGAGTCGAATTCCATCTGCACGCCTATTCTTGATAGTAGTCTTCACCTTCCTTATTATGATGACAGCAGGATTAGCTCCGATGTCGTCTCTCGGGAACAACGTTGAGCCTTGGTTCGGAAGCCCTCCTAACGCTGTAACGGAAGGTGACGCAAATGAACTCACAGCGATGAATCGATCGATCCCGGGTGACACTAGGATACACAAGATTGGAGTAGACAGAATCAACCTCCCGCCTGATCAGGGGCCATTCGCACCATATCTCCCCGAACAGAAGACTGTTGTTGCGGCCGATACTGAGTGTGGCGGAAATCGAATTTGGTCAGGAAAAGCTTTCGCCGTATGTGACCGTTAGAGGGGTTCAGGCTGTTGGGTGCGCCTTTCTCGTGAGAATCTGACGATATGCTTGTGCGTGGCATTGTTTACTTGGTCAGATCCGATGAGGACGCTGGTATTTCGGATTCCTACTTTGGAGCTTCGCTCTTGTGTAGCTCATTGTTGATTTCAGAGAGTCGCTTTGACGGCGTGTTTGAGTGCTTCTCGTCCAGGTTTGTGGTAGACGTCTGAGTTGGAACGCTCGGAGAGACCGTGTGAGGCAGTCTTTTGAGATGTCTTGATGCGGCGAGAGCCACGCGTCGCACCAGCGACGTGGCTCTCGCAGGTATTCAATGAACGCTCTTGTGTAGCACATTGTTGATTTCAGAGAGTAGCTTTGACGGCGTGTTTGAGCGCTTTTCGTCCGGGTTTGCGGTAGAGTTCTCGTCTGAGTTGGAACGCTCGGAGATACTGTGTGAGGCGATCTTTTGAGATGCCTCGATGCGGCGAGAGCCACCGTCGCGCCAGCGACGCGTGGCTCTCGCAGGTGTTCACGTGGACCGTGTCGTCGGCGTACTCACAGTCTCCGTGAACGACGTATTCGCGGTCGAATTGCTCATCTTCATCAAGCGGATCGTACGCGCAAAATCCGTCGGTATAGATCGTGAGAGGCTCCTGCTGGCGGTCAGCCAGCAGGAGCCGGATCGTCGATTTGTCTGCGGATTTCGCCGGCACAACGTACCGTTGCTCGGTGCCACGATCCACGAGAACGAACACGGGCGGTTTGTCTTGATCATACGTTCCGCGCCCGCGTCGAGAGAGGCCGCGAGAGCGCGACCAGTGGTCGCGCTCGCGGCCTTTCAAGCCGGCAGAGACGTAGAACTCGTCAATTTCAACCGGGCCACGGAGATTGAGTGACGGCGCGTCGAGCGCTTCGCCGAAGCGCTCGACACGCCTGTGAATCGTTTTGTAGGTGACCTCGATTTCGCACTGTAACTGCCTGAGACTCGTGTTAAACCGCAAAAACGCGTAGATCGAAAACAGCCACTTGCGGAGTGCGATCTTCGAGTGAGCGAAGATTGTGCCGGTCTTATCGTTGAACGTGCGGCCGCAATCCTTACAGAGATACCGCTGAAACTGCCCGTAGCTGCCGTTTCTGACCGTTCGGTCAGAACGGCAGCGAGGACAAGAAACGCCGTCACGCCAGCGAACCTGCTGTAACAGGTCCGCTGCGACCGATTCCGACCCAAACACATCCAGCGGAATCATTCGTGTCGGACACCGCTGACGCGGTGTCCTTGTCCTCTTCGACTCCACAGCGGCAACTTACCAGTATCAACAATCTCTTACAGAAGAGTGATGTACATTAGTACGTAGCTATTCAGGAAATATTCTTAATATACTATATTCATCGACATAACGTGATTCATTACATATAACCGAGGTCGCGCAGGCGCTCCATCAGGTCCTCCTTGTCCTGGGCGCGGCCGGCGCGCTCGGTCGTGTCCTCGAGGTTCTGGAGCCACGCGGGCTCCTCGGTCGTCTTCTCGGTGCTGACCTCGCTGCCGAGCGAGCGGAACCCGGCAAAGTACTTCGGGGAGATCGGCACGTCCTCCTGCGTGACGCCCTCGGGCAGGTCGTCGTCGGCCTGCGGGACGTACCCCTCGTCGGGGAACGCCTCGACGGTGTCGGGGACGACGTAGTTCCAGAAGGCGTCCCACACGTCGGCCTCGGCGAACTGCAGGATGGGCTGGATGCGGTCGTGCGGCGGGAAGAGATCGGGATCGTGACGCGGCGAGAAGAACGTCTCGTCCGCACGCGCCTCCTGTTCGTCCCAGCGAACTCCCGAAATCACGCCGTCGATATCGTGTTCTTCGAGGGCGTTGTTGAGCGCGACGGTCTTCAGCAGGTGGTTCCCGACGTAGGTGTCCAGCAGGAACGGGAACGTGTCCTCCTCAAACTCGAGGATCCCCCGGATGTGGTGCTGGTTGTGCTCGGAGAGGGCGTCGACCGGAATGTCGTCGCCGGGTTCGAGCTCGTGCTCGTCGACATACGCGCCGACATCGTCGTTGCGGGCGTACACGAGTTCGATCTCCCACTCGTCGGCCCAGTGCTCGACGAAGTCGGTGATGTCGTCGAAGTGCTGGAAGTGGTCGATGAAGACGGCGGTCGGCTTCTCGTAGCCATACTCTTCAGCGACCTGGTTGATGAAGTACAGCGTCAGCGTAGAGTCTTTCCCGCCCGTCCACATCACAGCCGGGTTGTCGTACTCTTCGAGTCCCTGCCGGGTGACTTCGATCGCCTTCTCGAGTTTGTGCTGAATCGACGGATAATCCGCGGGATCCTCACCCTCACCGTCAGTGTAGTCGACATTAATGCTCGCCGAGAAGTCGTTGGGCATGTAAGTTGACATTTAGCTGTTATTAAAAGGATATTTCAGTACCAACTCAGGCAACGAGGATCTCAGATTTCGTCGCTGAGACGTCGCTCGGATCTGAACACGCGCCGGCCCACAAATTTATTATTACTTGAGTTTCATTTGCTGTAATGACAGACGAACTACTCCACGCGACGGTGAGTGTTCGCGGCATCATCATCGACCCCCGTGGGCGGAACCTTATCCTCCAGCGCGCGACTGACAGAGAGTGGGAGCTGCCTGGGGGACGGCTCGCCCCCAGAGAGCCGGTCCGTCGTGGCCTTTGCCGAGAGATAACCGAAGAGACGGGGATCTCCGTCGAGATTCACACGCCCGTAGCGACGAACGCGTGGGTCAACGACAACGAAGAGGGGCGTTTTGCCGTCCACTACAAGTGCTACACCTCCCAGCGAACCATCGATATCAGCGACGAACACGTCGACTCGGCGTGGATGCTCCCTGAGCGCGCGCGTCGCGTCCTGAACGAGCCGCAGGCCGCGGCCGTCCAAGCGGTCTCGAACCGACCGGCGACCGGCCAGCCCACCGACCAATCGCTGTCGCAAGACTAACGCAGTTGATCTAGTTGGCGTGTATAATCGGTTCTGGTACCAACGTACCGCTGTTTTGGTCAGAGAGCAGTGTCGTCGTCGCGCTCGTCGCGGTAAGCTAGCAACACCATTGGCGACTCACGATTGAACTCGTAGACTTCCTCCCGAGTCCCCTGTGGAATGGAATCTCCACGAGAAACACATCAACAGATTCGCACTAGAGATCTGTACCGCGACTGTGGTGCCGACACAGTCTGCCGATTCCGGTCACCATGTTGTCCATCGTCTTGCGACATCCGATTTCGGTGACCACTTAATTTCGCATGCGGAACGGCCAGCACGACATCTGCCACAACTGTATGGTGTACAGGCGGTCGAGGCGACTGCCCCGGGGCTTGACCCCGGGGTTGAAGCCGACAGCATTATTATGCTTAAGACAGTATAATTCAGTATTGGACAGATGGAATGCTATCCAAAACTGCGACAACGGGGTGTTGTCACGATCCCAGAAGAA
>NZ_NHNZ01000220.1:0-15272 GCF_002727095.1 Halorubrum sp. C191
TCCGGGAACTCGGTCTCGGGGACCGACGACGCGCGGTGTTCGAGCACTTCGTCCGAGACGTCGGTCGTGGGTTCCCACCCCGTCCCCCGCACCGAGGTGACGAGGACGACGAGAAGCGTCGCGACCGCCGCGAGGACGATCGCGGGGGGATTCACGATCGCCACGAGCACGATCGCCAGTGGGTTGAGCATACGAATGGATATGGAGAGGTGGTTTAAGGCCGTTTTGATCGGTCCAACGAGTCGAGACCGTCGCCGCGGAGCGCCCGCCGCGGAGCGACCCCCGGACGAGGCGGGGAGCGGTCCATTTATCGGCCGAGCGGTCGACGGAACGCCCATGGAAGTGAAATCTCGGCACCACCTCCGGAGCGACGAGATCACGGCGATCCGCGAGGCGGTGGCCGACCACCTCGGGGTCGACATCGACGGCGAGGCGTTCGAGTTCGTGGAGTTCGTCGACGCCGGCTACGAGCTCGTCTTAGTCGACGGCGACCCCGCCGTCTTCTACGTCGACGACGACGAGCCCTTCCTCACGGTCCGGGGGGCGAACGACTTCGACCCGGAGACGGGCGTCGTGACGGTCGACGCAGGGGCGATCTCCTTCGTCTCCGACGGCGCCGACGTGATGCGCCCGGGGATCGTCGAGGCCGACGAGGCGATCCGCGCGGGCGACCTCGTCGTCATCGCCGAGGAGACCCACGGGAAGGTGCTGGCGGTGGGCCGCGCGATGGTCGACGGCGACGCGATGGTCGGCGACAGCGGCAAAGTCGTCGAGTCGATCCACCACGTCGGCGACGACCTGTACGAGTTCTCGGTGTGAGCGGTCGGGGAGCGGCGGCCTCGATTCGTTCCGCGACACGTCCCGCGCTCCGCGCATTTTAATCGCCTCGCCCGCGACCCCCGACGTAATGACCGCGATCCGGGTGCTGAGCTACAACGTCCGCTACGCCAACCGGGGCGACCACCACGACGCCTGGCACGACCGCCGAGACGCCGTCGCGCGCCTAGTCCGCTTTCACCGGCCCGACATCGCCGCGTTTCAGGAGCCGCTCCCCGGACAGCGCCGCGACCTCCGCGAGCGACTCCCGGAGTACGAGTTCGTCGGCCGGGGTCGCGCGACCGACGGCGAGGGCGAAGGGTGCCCGATCGGCGTCCGGGGCGACCGCTGGGAAGTCACTCGGAGCGGGACGTTCTGGCTCTCCGAGACCCCGGACTCGCCGTCGGTCGGGTGGGACGCGTCCCACCCGCGGATCGCGACGTGGGCCCGAGTGCGCGCCGTCGACGGCGACGCCGCGCTCCGCGTCGTCAACACGCACTTCGACCACGTGAGCGCGCGGGCGCGGCGCGAGTCCGCCCGCCTGCTGCGCGAGCGGCTCCCGGCGATCGCGACGGGCGACGAAGCCGACGCCGACGGGACGGCCCCGGTCGTCCTCGTCGGCGACCTCAACTGTACGCCCGGGTCGGAGCCGCACCGGATTCTCATCGGCGACGACGCCGGAACCGGGGGGACCGTCGACGGAGGAGCGGTCGACGGAGGGGCGACCGACGACGCGCCCGCGCTTCGCGACGCCGCCGTTGCCGCCGACCTCCGGCACGGCCCGGAGACGAGCCTCACCGACTTCGCCCGCCTCATCGACGGCCGCCGGATCGACCACGCGCTCGTCTCGCCGGAGCTTTCGGTCGAGGCGTTCGCGACCCTCGCGGACCGCGACGACCGCGGGCGGTACCCCTCCGACCACCTGCCGATCCTCGCGCGGCTGTCGATGTAGCGGGCCCTCTACTCGTCGTCTGTTTCCGTCTCGTCGTCCGTTGCCTCGTCGGGCCCCCTACCGTCGTCCGTTGCCTCGTCGGCTTCTCTCTCGTCGTCGGTCTCCTCGTCCGCGTACTTCTCCAAGACGGTCTCGTAGCCGCGCTTGGCCGTCTCGTACGTCTCGCGGAGGTCCGCCACCGGCGTCTCGCTCGCGTCGACCCGGAGGTCGTTGTAGTACGGGTCGTCGGTCTCCTCCTCCGTGTTACACACGAGCAGCGCGGCGGACTGGACTTCGAGGTCCTCGCGCTTGTCGCCCCCCGCGGCGTGGCCCGCGGCGAGGGCGTCGATCAGCCGCTCGGCGAGGGGCGCGTCGCCGTGGGCGTCGGACTCGTAGGCGGCCGCGGTGTCCTCGACCACGTCCTCGCCCGTCAGGAGGTTGCCCGCGACGGTGTAGTTCTCTCCCTCCCGGTGGCCGTACCAGCCGTTACACTCGTCGCCGGAGAACGCGAACGTCCCGTCGGCATCGACGCCGTGGAGCTGGCGCTGAGCGCTCCCCTCGTCGGCGTTCAACAGCGCCTCCAGCGCGTCGTCGACCGCGAGCCCGTCGCCGAGGTACTCGATCCCCTTCCGTCCCAGTTCGACGTTGACGAGCGACTGGGTCGCCACCGCGCCGTCGGCCGAGGCGAAGGGACACAGCGTGCCGACGCCCGGCAGGCGGGTGGTCACCGCCACGCCGAACCGGGTCTGGTCGTCGCCGTCCTCGTCGGTGTACCGCTCGCGAACGCAGATGCTGAACGTCACAGGCGTACTGGGACGGCGCCCCGCAAAAGGGTGGGTGCCGGGGTCGATGGTTCCGGTTCTCAGCGACGGGCGCGCGGACAGCGCGCGTCTCGAACGGGGCCCAACCGGCGCGCGCGAGGGATTCGAGAGAGCCGACGCTCGCCGCCGCCGTAGATCCCACGGGTCGCTGATAAAACCGGTCGAGGGACCGTCGGCGAACCGGTCGGATCCGGTGAGGGCGCAGGCGCCGGTCGCTGAGTGATGCGTGTCAACGGGCGACACACTTATCCGTGGCAATCCCTCTCACATATATAGCCTCGGATACGGGCGAGGCGACCACCGACACCGACGCGCGCCCCGACGACGCGCCGCTCGCGGCTCGACGAGCTGTTGACATGCGCACGAAGAGCGGCCGCTCCGGCCGTCGCGTCGGCCGTCGGCGACCCCGCCGCGCCCCCCGAGCGAACGTGATACGATGGCAGACCGACAAACGCTTGAACGGCTCAGCGAGGAGTACCGGACGGAGGTTCCCGACGACCTCAGAGCGGCGCGCTCGTTCGACTGGTACCTCGACGCGCTGTACGACGACCCCCGGATCGCGCGGAACGCGCACCAGCGCGTCGCGGACATGTTCGACCACTACGGGACGCACTACGACGAGGAGCGCGGCGTCGCCGAGTACGCGCTCGCCGCCGAGGACCCGCTCCACGACGGCGAGAACGTCTTCTACGGCCGCGAGGTCCACGAGGCGATCCACGAGTTCGTCAACAAGGTGAAGTCCGGGGCCCGCGGACTGGGTCCCGAAAAGCGGATCAAGCTCCTGTTGGGGCCGGTCGGCTCTGGGAAGTCGCACTTCGACTGGCTCGTGCGCCGCTACTTCGAGGCGTACACCCGGGAGGACGCGGGGCGGATGTACACCTTCCGGTGGGTCGACCTCTGTTCGGTGATCGACGATCAGGACCCGGACGACGACACGGTCCGCTCCCCGATGAGTCAGGACCCCCTCGTCCTCCTCCCGAAGCCGCAGCGGCAGGCGGTGATCGACGACCTGAACGAGCGGCTCGACGCGCCCTACACGCTTCGGAACGACCAACACCCGGACCCGGCCTCGGAGTTCTACCTGAACGAACTGCTCGCGCACTACGACGACGACCTCCAGCGCGTCCTCGACGAGCACGTCGAGGTCGTCCGGCTCGTCGCAGACGAGAACCGCCGGGAGTGTATCGAGACGTTCGAGCCGAAGGACAAGAAGAACCAGGACGAGACGGAGCTCACCGGCGACGTCAACTACGCCAAACTCGCCGTCTACGGCGAGTCCGACCCGCGGGCGTTCGACTACGCCGGCGCGTTCTGTAACGCGAACCGCGGCCTGTTCTCCGGCGAGGAACTGCTCAAGCTCCAGCGGGAGTTCCTCTACGACTTCCTCCACGCCTCGCAGGAGTCGACGATCAAGCCGAAGAACAACCCGCGGATCGACATCGACCAAGTGATCGTCGGCCGGACGAACATGCCGGAGTACCGCGAGAAGACCGGCGACGAGAAGATGGAGGCGTTCAACGACCGGACCAAGCGGATCGACTACCCGTACGTGTTGGAGTACGAGAGCGAGGCGGAGATCTACCGGAAGATGCTCGCAAACGCCGACGTGCCCAACGTCCACGTCGAGCCGCACGCGCTGGAGATGGCCGGCCTCTTCGGCGTGCTCACCCGGTTGGAGGAGCCGACCGACGAGACGGTGAGCCTGTTGGAGAAGGCGAAGGCGTACAACGGCGAGCTCGAAGACGAGGAGATCGACCGGCGGAAGCTCCGGGAGGACGCCGCCGAGTCCGCCGACGTCGGCGAGGGGATGGACGGGATCTCCGCGCGGTTCGTCGGCGACGAGATCGCCGAGGCGATCATGGACGCGACCCACCGCGACCGCAGCCACCTCTCCCCGTTGTCCGTCTTCGATCACTTCGAGGCGAACCTCGGCGGCCACGGCTCGATCGCGGCCGACGACCTCGGCCGCTACGAGCGGCTCTTGGAGACCGTCCGCGAGGAGTACCGCGAGCGCGCGATCGAGGACGTGCGCCACGCGCTGGCGTACGACGTGGACGAGCTCCGGCGGCAGGGCGAGAAGTACATGGACCACGTGATGGCGTACATCGACGACGACACCGTCGACGACGAGCTGACCGGCCGCGAGACCGAGCCGGACGAGACGTTCCTGCGCGCGGTCGAGGAACAGCTCGACGTGCCCTCGGACCGCAAGGACGACTTCAGACAGGAGGTGTCGAACTGGATCTCGCGGCGCGCCCGCGAGGGGCGCGGCTTCGACCCGCAGGAGAACGACCGCCTCCGGCGCGCCCTCGAACGGAAGCTGTGGGAGGACAAGAAGCACAACATCAACTTCTCGGCGCTGGTGTCCGCGACCGACCTCGACGACGAGGACCGGAGCGCCTGGGTTTCGGCCTTGGTCGACCGCGGGTATTCTGAGGACGGCGCCGCAGAGGTGTTAGAGTACGCGGGCGCGGCGGTCGCGCGCTCGGAGATAGCGGACGGCGGGGACTGAGATGAGCGAACGCACTCGAACGGACGGCGAGGGGTTCGTCGCCGCGGCCGACGACGCCCTTCGGGGGGCGTACGACCCGCCGATGAGCCTCGAGTCCTACGTCGACCGCGTGTTGGAGAACCCGACCGCGGCCGCCTCCGGGGCGGGGTACGTCCTCGCGGCCGTCGAGTCGTACGGCACTCGTGAGGTCCGCGAGCGGGGCGAGACGCTCGACCGGTACCGGTTCTTCGACGACCCGGCGAACGACGGCGAACACGCCGTGTTGGGCAACACCCGCGCGCTCAACGCGTTCGTCGACGACCTCCGCGCGGCCGCGACGGGGCGCGGGAACGACGAGACGATCGTCTGGATCGACGGCCCGACCGCGACGGGGAAGTCGGAGTTCAAGCGCTGCCTGATAAACGGGCTCCGCGCGTTCTCGAAGACGGACGCCGGGCGCCGGTACACCGTCGAGTGGAACGTCACCGGCGCGGGCGTCGGGAGCGGGGGCGGGGCGGGCGCCGCGTCGCTCTCGTACGGCGACGGCGGCGACGCCGGGGAGTGGTACCGCAGCCCGGTCCAGACGCACCCGCTGTCGGTGTTCCCCGAGTCGGTCCGCGAGTCGGTCGCCGACGCGGCCGACGACGACGCGTATCCGATCGCCGCCGACGTGGGGCTCGACCCGTTCAGCCGCGAGGCGTACGACCACCTGGAGTCGACCTACCGCGAGCGGGGGCGCCGCGACCTCTTCTCGGCGATCACCGACCGCGACCACCTCCGCGTGACGAGCTACGTCGTCGACGTCGGGCGGGGGGTCGGCGTCCTCCACGCCGAGGACGACGGGACCCCCAAAGAGCGGCTCGTCGGCTCGTGGATGGGCGGCATGTTGCGCGAGCTCGACTCGCGCGGCCGGAAGAACCCGCAGGCGTTCAGCTACGACGGCGTCCTCTCGCAGGGGAACGGGGTCGCCACCGTCGTCGAGGACGCCAGCCAGCACGCCGACCTGCTCCGGCGGCTGCTCAACGTCCCCGACGAGCGGCGCGTGAAGCTCGACAAGGGGATCGGGATGGACTTAGACACCCAGCTGATCGTCATCTCGAACCCCGACCTCGACGCCGAGTTGGACCGGCACGCCGAGCGCGGCGACGCCGACCCGCTGAAGGCGCTGAAGCGCCGGCTCTCGAAACACGAGTTCCGGTACCTCACGAACCGCCGCTTGGAGGCGCGGCTGCTCCGGCGGGAGATCGCCGGGGCGACGGCAGTCGAGGACGGTAGCGTCGGCGCGAGCGGCGCGGCCGCCCCGGACGCCGGTGACGGCAGGGACCGCGACCCCGGAGCGGCGCCGCTGTCGGTCGCGGTGCGGGAGTCGGACGGGACGGTCGCCGAGCGCGAGATCGCGCCCCACGCGATCGGGGCCGCGGCGCTGTACGCGGTCGTCACGCGGCTCGACGCGGACGACCTGCCCGGCGACCTCAACCTGATCGAGACCGCCGAGCTGTACGAGACCGGCGAGGTCCGCCGCGGGGACGACGCGGTCACCGTTGCCGACGTGGACCTCGCCGAGGGGGACGGCCGAAACGGGATCCCCGTGACGTACGCGCGCGACGCGGTCGCGGACCTGCTCTCGTCGACCGCCGACCGGAGCCACCCGGAGCTTCCCGTCGAGCGAGTGATCACGCCGACGGACGTGCTCGACGCGCTCGCCGACGGGCTCGTCGACGCCCCCGTCTTCTCGCGGGCCGAGGCGGCGGAGTTCGACGGGCGGCGCGAGCCGGTCGCGACGCAGATCCGCGAGCGGCAGCGGGAGGACGTGATCGACGCGATTCTCGCCGCGGAGACCGTCTCGGCGGAGACCGTCGCCGAGTACGTCGAACACGTGTACGCGTGGGACGACGACGACCCGACGGAGCGCGGACGCGCGGACGAGGCGCCGGACCCGCTCGCGATGAAGGTGTTCGAGACGGAGACGCTCGGGCGGTTCGACGAGAGCGACTACCGCGGGACCGACCCGGGCCGGGCCGTCGAGAGCTTCCGGCGCGAGCGCGTGATCCGGGGACTCACGCGGTACGCGTGGCGGAACCGTGGCGACGCGTTCAGCGTCGACGACGTGGAGCTCGCCGAGGTGCCGGAGCTGAAGGCCGTTATCGACGCGAACGACCTCGCCGACGTGAAGCGGCGGTTCCCCGACCTCGATCCGGCGGCGTGGGCCGACCCGCCGGCCGACACCGAGACGGAACGGGTGAAGGCGGAGACGATCGACCGCCTGTGCGACCGCGGCTACACGCCGGCGTCCGCGGAACTGACGAGCCGGGCGGTGATGGAGCAGGTCCGCAAGGAGTGGCCCGATATCGACGGTGAGCGGGCCGGCGACGCGGGTCCGAGCGACGGTGCCGGTCCCGACGGAGGTGGTGACCCGTGGGACTGACCGAGGACCGCGAGCGGTTCCGCGAGGTCGGCGAGACGCGCCGGGCGGACCTCGCAGAATTCATCAGCCACGGCGACCTCGGCGGGTCCGGCGCGGACCGGATCCGGATCCCGATCAAGCTTGTCGACCTCCCCGCGTTCGAGTACGACCAGCGCTCCGCCGGCGGCGTGGGACAGGGCGGCGACGGCCAGCCGCAGCCCGGCCAGCCGGTCGACCCCGAGCCCGGCGACGGCGACGAGGCGGGCGACCCCGGCGAGGAGGGCGGCGACCACGAGTACTACGAGATGGACCCGGAGGAGTTCGCCCGCGAGCTCGACGAGGCGCTCGGGCTCGACCTCGAACCGAAGGGGAAGCAAGTGATCGAGGAGGTGGAGGGTGACTTCACCGACACCGCCCGCGCCGGCCCGCGGGGGACCCTCGACGTCGACGAGTTCTTCAAGCGGGGGTTAAAACGACACCTCGCCACCGACTTCGACGGGGCGTACGTCCGGGAGGGCCTGTTCGTCGACGGCGCCGACGTGGACGACGTCTTCGCGTGGGCGCGCGGTGAGGGCGTCCCGGTCTCGCGGGCGTGGATCGCCGACGCCGCCGCGACCGTCGCGGACGAGCGGGGTGAACCGGTCGCCGCGCTTGACCGCTGGGAGAGCTTCGAGGCGCTCGACGACGGGGTGGACCACGAGCCCGTCACACACCGGATCCGGCGCGAGGGGCTCGACAGCGTTCCGTTCCGCAGCGAGGACGAGCGGTTCCGTCACC
Source organism: Halorubrum sp. C191 (assembly GCF_002727095.1). Classification (NCBI taxonomy): domain Archaea; kingdom Methanobacteriati; phylum Methanobacteriota; class Halobacteria; order Halobacteriales; family Haloferacaceae; genus Halorubrum; species Halorubrum sp. C191. The sequence goes on from NZ_NHNZ01000220.1 coordinate 8,241, forward strand.
CGGAGGTGATCGAGAAGCGCGAGCGCAACGTCGTGGTGATCAACGTCCGCGACGCCTCCGGCTCGATGCGCGAGACGAAACGCGAGCTCGTCGAGCGCGTGTTCACGCCGATGGACTGGTACTTGACCGGGAAGTACGACGCCGCCGAGTTCCGGTACGTCGTCCACGACGCGGAGGCGTGGGAGGTCGACCGCGAGGAGTTCTTCGGGATCCAGTCGGGCGGCGGAACCCGGATTTCGAGCGCCTACGAGCTCGTCGAGGAACTGCTGGAGGAGTACCCGTACAGCGAGTGGAACCGGTACGTGTTCGCCGCGGGCGACTCCGAGAACGCCGGTAGCGACACCACGAACAACGTGATCCCGCTGATGGAGTCGATCGACGCCAACCTCCACGCGTACGTCGAGACCCAGCCCGGCGACGGCGCGGCGAACGCCCGCCACGCCGACGAGGTCGAGTCCGCGTTCGGCGACGACGACGACGTGGCCGTCGCGCGCGTCTCGGAACCAGACGATATCACGGACGCCATCTACGAGATCCTCAGCACGGAGTCTGACGGCGGCGGGAGCGCTCCCGCCGGAACGACCGCGGCGCGGCGGACCGACGGAGGTGAACGCAGATGAGAGACGACCGGATCGAGGCGAAGCGCGAGGCCGACGCCCTCGACGAGCCGGCCGAGGAGGCCCGCGAGCTGGCCGAGCGGCTCGGGTTGGAGCCGTACCCGGTGCGGTACTGGGTGGTCGACCACGACCAGATGAACGAGCTGATCGCCTACGGCGGCTTCCAGCGCCGGTACCCGCACTGGCGGTGGGGGATGAACTACGAGCGGCAGCGCAAGAAGGACCGCCACGGGCTCGGGAAGGCGTTCGAGATCGTCAACAACGACGACCCGGCCCACGCGTTCCTCCAGGAGTCGAACGCGGCGGCCGACCAGAAAGCGGTGATCACCCACGTCGAGGCGCACGCGGACTTCTTCGCGAACAACGAGTGGTTCGGGCTGTACGCCGACCGCGGCGAGGGCGGCCCGAACGCCGCGGCGCGGTTGGAACGCAACGCCGACCGGATCGCGGCGATCGCGAAGCGGGCCGACGTCGACCGCGACGAAGTCGAACGCCTGATCGACGCCGTGAGCGCGCTGGAGGACACGATCGACCAGCACAGCCCGGTCGACGCCGCGCGGTCCGTCGAGGAGCCGGGGATCGCGGACGACGTGAGCGGCGACGGCGACGACGCGCTCGACGCGATAGAGGCCCGGATCGACGACCTCGACCTCTCCGAGGAGGTGCGCCGGGACGTGTTCGACGACGAGTGGCTCGAAGCGCGCGGGGAGGGCGTCGAGCCGGAGGAGCCCCGCCCGGACGTGCTCGCGTTCCTGCGCGACCACGGGAAGCGGTACGACCCGGATAGCGGGAAGGCGGTCGACCGCGAGCCGTGGGAGACGACCGTCGTCGACGCGATCCGCGAGGAGGCGTACTACTTCGCCGGGCAGAAGCAGACGAAGGTGATGAACGAGGGGTGGGCGACGTACTGGGAGTCGCTGATGATGGGCGGCGAGGGGTTCGCCGGCGAGGACGAGTTCCTCACGTACGCCGACCACATGTCCCGGGTGCTCGGCTCGCCCGGCCTCAACCCGTATAAGCTCGGCTTCGAGCTGTGGACGCACGTGGAGCTGCGCGCCGCGCGCCGAGAGGTGATCGACAAGCTGCTCCGGGTCGACGGGGTGACGCCGGAGAACTTCCACTCGCGGATCGACCTCGACGAGGTCGCGACCCTGCTCGAACCCCACCCGGCGGTCGCGGGCGCCGGCCCGGCGACGCTGGACGAACTCGCCGACCTCGCCGCTGACGGCGATCCGCGCGTCGACGCCGAGGCGGTCGACCGGGCGCTGTCCGCTCGGCGCGAAGACGGCGACGGCGCGTCGGCCGACGGCGAGGAGATTGACGTGGAGCGGTACCCGTGGAAGCTCCTCACGCGCGAGGGGCTCGCGGAGCGCCACTACGTTCTCTCGCGGCCGGAACACCGGGGCGCGCTCCGGAACGTCTCTCGGGAGACGCTCGAAGAGCAGGCGCGGTACCTGTTCGACGTGGACCGGTACGCGACGGTCGCCGAGGCGATCGCCGACGTCGACCGCGCGGCCGGCTGGGAGCGGATGTTCGAGGTCCGCGAGAGCCACAACGACGTGACGTTCATCGACGCGTTCCTCACCGACGAGTTCGTGCGCGAGGGGAACTACTTCACCTACGAGTACAGCCGAGCCGCCGAGGAACACCGCGTCGCCAGCGTCGACGCCGACGACGTTCGGAAGAAGCTGCTTCTCCGGTTCACCAACTTCGGGAAGCCGACGATCGTCGTGTTGGACGGGAACTTCCGCAACCGGGGGGAGCTACTCATCGGCCACCGGTACAACGGCGTCGCGCTCGACGAGGAGCGCGCCAAAGCGACGCTGAAGCGCGTGTTCGAGCTGTGGGGTCGCCCGGTGAACCTGGCGACGATCCGCGTCGAGTACGACGACGGGGCCGTCCGGCGCGCCAAGCGACGCGGCGAGGAGCCGGAGGGAACCGAGGTCGGCGTGCGCTTCCAGTACGACGGCGGCGAGGTGACGGAACACGACCTCGACGAGTCGATCCGGGAACGGATCACCGCGGACGAGGTCGACTACGACACGAAGCCGGACGACTGGCTAGCGTGATCCGGGCGGGCGACCCCCTCGGCCGGCGCCGGCAGGCCGACGCTCAGGCGAGGTCGCCGACCAGTTCCGCCACCGCCGCGACCTCCTCCTCGTTGATCCCGTGGCCCATGCCCTCGTAGATCCGTTCGTCCACGTCGGCCCCGAGCGCCTCCAACACCGCGGTCGTCTCGTGGACCCGCTCCTCGGGGATGTGCGGGTCGACATCGCTACAGCCGACGAACGCAGGGGTGCTGGCGAGGGGGCCTGTCGCGTCGTCGCCCGCTCCGCTCCCGCGGTCGCCGGTCGCGAGGTAGTCGTCGACCTCGACCGCCTCGCCGATCAGCCCGCCGCTGAACACTGCGAGTCCGCCGTAGCGGCCGGGATCGCGGGCGACGAACTCGCTCGCGAGACAGGCGCCCTGCGAGAAGCCGGCGACGAGGACGCGGTCGCGATCGATCTCGGCGTCTGTCGCGCGGTCGACGGCCGCGTCGACGGCCCGAAGGCCCGAGGTCCGCCCCGGCTCGTTGTCCGCGACCGGCGCGAGGAACGAGTTCGGATACCAGGTGTTCCCGGCGGCCGCCGGCGCGAGGATCGCCACGTCGCGGTCGCCGGCGAGCCGTTCGCCCAAGTTGACGACGCTGCGGGCGGTCGCGCCGCGACCGTGGACGAGTACGAGCGCCGCGCCCGCGTCGTCGAGCGGCGTTCCGGCCATGACCAGCGGCTCGTCGCCGTGCGGGTCGTCGCCCGCGTGCGGGCCCTGAGCGCCGTCCGCCATCTCAGACCCCCACGCCGGCGTCGGCGTCGGGCAGGTCGTGTTTGTTTACCGGCAGGCCGAGCTCCTCCAGCGCGCCCTCCATGTGGCGGTCCTGCGCGAAGTCGGCGTCGTCCTCCTCGCGGAGCCGCTGCGCGGTCGCGAGCACCTCGCCCTTGCGGTCGTCGGGTATCTCGTATTTATCGGCGGACAGCTCGATGACGAGCCCGTTGTTGTCTTGGGTGTAAATCGAGTGGAAGATGCCGCGGTCGAAGACGTTGTACCCCTTCCCTGCCTCTTCGAGCGCCGCCATGATATCCTCGTACTCGTCGGGCTCGACGGTGAAACACAGGTGGTGAACGGCGCCCGTGTTGACGCGCTGGCCGCGCGCGGACGCCCGCTCGTCGCTCACGAACACCGTGAGGATCCGCCCGTCGCCGGTGTCGAAGAAGAGGTGCGTCTGCGAGGGGTCGTCGAGGTTCGGCTGTCGCAACACGAGCGGCATCCCGAGCAGGTCGCGGTAGAACGCGAGCGTGTCCTCCTCGTTGCTGCCCCAGACCGTGACGTGGTCGGTACCGCTGGTGTGGAACGGTGCGTCCGGGAGCTTCGACGTGACCAGAGCCGCGCTCTCGTCGCTCATACCGATCGGAAGGCGACCGAGTCGTATAAACCCGAAAGGGACGGGACCGTGACCGGCTGACACCGGTGTTATCGGTCAGAATTGCGTCCGATGCCGTCAGCCGCCGTACTCCGCGCGAAACCGATCGACGAGCCACCGAGTGGCGCGTTTTCGGTCCCCGTCGGGCACGTAGACGAACGGGATCGGGGTGTCGAAGGCGCGCTCGCCGTACAGCCCCCAGTCGCCGGCCGACCGCGTCGTCCCGCCGTACGCGATCGGAATGTCGGCCAGCTCGGAGGGCTCGTACTCGGGGACGTACGAGCGTTCAATCCACACGTCGTGAGGTGGGACGTCCAGTTCCGCCGCGAGTTCGCGTTCGAGGCGCTCGTCGCCCGAGACGAGCCACTCGCCGAACGCCTCGCGGTCGACCTCGATCCGGTCGGCGTAGGCGATCCGATGTTTCCAGCAGGTCGTCGGGAACTGCCGCGTCCGATACCGGTCGTACAGCGTCGCGAACGTGGTGTCCGGGCGGTCGCGCGCGAGCCGGCGCAGTCGCTCCGCGACGGTGTTGTCGTCGATCTCGCCGTCGAGGATCCCGTCTATCGTCACCGGCGGATCGCCGGTCAGCTCGGCCGCTCGCTCGGTGAGATCGCGGAGCAGCGCGTTCGCGTACACCGACTTGTGGTGCTGGGTCACCCACATGTACAGCGCGATCCGGCCCTCCAAGTAGTTCCCGAGCGTCGAGAGCGCCTTCTCGGAGAGCGCGAGCCCCTCGTCGGGGTGCGCCGTGTAGGCGTCGACCATGCGATCGGTGTCGAAGTTCAACACGTTCGCGCCCGTCATCCAGTTGTCTCGGGAGATGTAGTCGAGGCGGTCGACGTCGACCGGCGAGTGAAGCAGCTGGGCTCCGAGGCCGTGCTGCCACGGTCCGCCCCGCTCGTACACCAGACTGTACCCCAAGACGTACGCGCACACCTCCTCCGGGTCGACCGACAGGGATCGGAGCGCGTCGCCGAAGCGGTCGAGTATCAGGAGACAGCTCATGAGTTCGTGCGGACTCGCCCCGAGAAGTGGCGTGTCATCGAGCCCCGCCTCGCGAAGCGACGCGACGAAGCCCCGCTCCGCGAGCCGGTCTCGGAGTGCCGTCGCGTCGAGATGCCGCTCGCAGACGTGCGAGAACGGCGGATGGCCGACATCGTGGAGCAGACACGCACACTCCAGCGTCGACTGAATCTCGTCGAGCGTGTCCGAGGACGTGTTCCGGGTGAAATACGGCTCCTCACGGAGGTTTTCGAAGACGCGGCGGCCGAGGTGGTAGACGCCGAGGCTGTGTTCGAACCGCGTGTGGTTGGCGGCCGGATAGACGAGGTGGGTCGCCGAGAGCTGCTTGACGTACCGCAGCCGCTGAAACGCCGACGTGTCGATCACGCGATCGACGACCGCGTCGTCGAGTTCGATGTACCCGTGAACGGGGTCTTTGATCTGTGTCGTCATGTGTACAGCGACGCCGTCATCGCCTCCAGACCGCCGGTGCGACGCCGAGCGTCCGGACGGCGAACGGGTAGGCGAAAGCGATAGCGAGCACGAGCACCAACGACGCGACGACACCGAGCCCGCCGGTGATCCGGTCGGCGACCGCCAGCGCAGCGAACATGGCGACGAACATCACCGCCCAGTGGGGGGCCAGCTGTCGCACCTTCTCTCCTGTCGAACTCATGCCCGCCGTAGCGGTGCCGTCCGGTAGTGGCTGTCGGTCGAAACGCAGCATCGAAGCGAAACGAACGCCCCGACTCGGCCGGCTGTCAGTACCGCGACGGGATGAACGCCAGCCCAGCGAGCATGATGGAGGACAGCACCGAGAGGACGAGCACGCGCGAGAGGCCGCTGTTGTACTGGTTGAACTGGTCTATCTCGGAGACCTGCGCCTCGTACGCCTCGATGTCCGACGACATCCGAAGCGTCGAGGCGTCGGGGAAGTGCGCAACGTAGTCCGTGCCGCCGATCGTTACCACCGAGTGCTGGGAGAACTCCACGGTCTCCGTCTCGGTCGTCTCCCACACGAGTACGGCACCGTCAGCGGTCACACCGTCGACCGTAACCGTCTGTCCGTCGTACTCGAGGGTCTCGCCCACCTCGTACGAGCGCTGCTCGGGCGCCGGGAAGTACTCGTCGACGGGCACCAGCGTCCGTTCGCCGGAGTCGTCCGTCACGGCGACGTACTCGCCGTCGTCGAGTGTGACCGTCTCGTTCTCGGCCGCGTCGTCGGCGCCGAGGATCGCCTGCCGGTCGAGCACCTCGACGAGCGTGAACTCGGTCGCGTTCTCCCCCGTGACCTCGACGCGCCACTCGCGGTCACCGACCGTAACCGTCGAACCGTTCGCCCACGTCTCGGAGGTCTCCGCGGTGAACTCCCGCTCGAGCGTTCCGGTGATGACGGTCGTCGCCGCACCACCGTGCCCGCCTCCGCCCTCTTCTGTCTCGGAGATGTCGGCCACAACGTACGACTCACCACCGACTTCGACCGAGTCACCCTGCGAGGCGTCGACCCCCGGATTCTCGAGCGTGATCTCTGGACTATCGGCCGTCGCGGTCAGCGCGCCCGCCACGCCCGCAACGGCGAGGAACAGCGCGACAAACACGGCCACAGCGCGTCGTTGCATAGTTGACGCATGGGTCACCCGGTGTTTAACGGTTACTAAGCGGGTCAGTTCGCGGGACCGACCTCGCGGCGTACCGAGACCGAATCAAGAAGCCAAGGGCCGGATTTGAACCGGCGTTGGGCGGCTCTGCAGGCCGCTGCGTCTGACCAGACTCTGCCACCTTGGCGCTGTCCGAACGTACCGCTGTGGAGCGTTTAAGCCTAGCGGTCGCGCGTCAGCGCCCTCGCTGCTCGCTATACATCAAAAAAGCCCACGGACGTATGTCCGTGGGCTGGGTGGGAGTATTCTCCCGGATGAATGGGCAGGCGGCGACCCGCGGTTCCCAGAGGATCGCTCA
>NZ_NHNZ01000029.1:0-175 GCF_002727095.1 Halorubrum sp. C191
GTAGCCGGGGTCGGCAGAGGAGGAGGGAATCCCCAAAGAGTAGGTGGGAGCGAAGCGCAGTTGATGTCCCACAAAGACTCGCCCGGAAGGCGACTTACTACGTGGGAGCAAATCGAGTCGGTATGGGAGACCAAATTAGCGCGATGGTAGACGAGGATCTGAACAGCATTCTCGA
>NZ_NHNZ01000029.1:244-13731 GCF_002727095.1 Halorubrum sp. C191
GAACTGCTCCTCCGGGAGGGCGTCCACGCACGCCAGATGCGGTACCGCTACGAGCAGATGGACGCGAAGCTCGATCACCCCATCAACAACCTCGGTGTGGGATCGAGCGCAACGTACGCAGTCGAGGACCGATTCGAAACAGTCAGCGAACGGTCGTTGCCCGCCGGCGTCGCTGGTGTGGAGTTAGCCGACAGCCCACTGCCGTACTTTCAGAGCGCCGGGAGCTATCCAGACCGATCGGACGAGGAGGCAGTTGTCCGGGACCAGGTCCTCGACGAACGGGATGCGGTCGGGGCAGGGGATGACGACGACTGATCGAGGGGGGGCGATGAGCGATATAACAAGAACGAGTACTTCACACTGAAGCAGCTCGGCACCCACCACCATCTGATGGTGATCGGGAAGCCGAACACCTACACCACAGACGAGAGCGAGACGAACGTTTCAGTCGATCCCGAGGAACTCATCATTGTCGGCGAAACGACTCGAGAGCGGTGGGAGGCAGAAATGGCCGAGTTCACCCTCGACCAGATCGAAGCGTACGAGGGCGGCACTGCGCCCCACTTCGACGAGGTCAACATTACTATGAGTACAACATCGACGAGCTTCGAGAATACGACGGAACCGTCGTCGACGGGCTGACCGGAACCGACACCGAAGCTGCTACCCCAAACCCCGACAGTCCCAACGACGAATCGCCGACTCCCGAGAGGGACTGTCTCCCGGTAGCTGTGATTTCTCTGTAGTGCGCTATCAAGAATGTTAGCTAGCGTGTATCGCGTCAGGTGGGCGGTGATCGGTCTGTGGAGTCTGTTTTTATTTCTCGATTTGGGTGAGGTGAACAGTCAAAAGGGAAGCACCGCACGGGAGAGAGCTCCCACAGAGCCGTCTCGATTTTCAACCAGTTTGCCGCTCGCGTCATAGTGTGGACACACACTGCCGGCAGGGTCCAGACGACCAGCCACGCGAGCGGCCATTCAACATCAACTAATGCGACCAGAACATCTTGAACAATCAGTCTTCGACCGTTGGGGCCAGCAATGCGTGGTCTGCGGTCGAACCGTAGAAGAGTGGCTTGAAACTAACTCCGGAGCGCGCAACCAGGACAAACTCTCTTTTCACCACGTCAACGGCGACGATACGGATCAGCGTGTCGAGAACGTGATCCCGCTGTGTCAGAGCTGTCACGTCCACATCCACAAGGTGGACGAGCCACCCTACCGGATATGGCATCGACAGCTCCCGATCGAACACCGTCATGCATGGAACGAGTACCACCACGAATACTACGAGGGGCCACGCCTGACTCGTGAAGAAGCTGTGAACCAGTTCGGCGACGATGGGGGCGTCCCAGTGAGTGTAAAGTATCTCGTTCATGAACGCGAGGGCTTCGACCCTGATGAGTTTGAAGCACCTGATATCGACTTGCTTCCCGACGATCATGCTGACGATGATTGTGACGAGTCCGCCCAAGACGACGATGGCAGCGACTGTGACGACGACGGCACCGCCACGTCGTAGCGGCTGATCTTAGCGGTTATTTTTCACGGTAAAGGGTCTCTGCGCCCACTAGAGTCGACTTTTAGAAAAGTGTTAAACTTCTTATACGGTTAGGGATAACCTCAAACTAAGTATGCCCTGGTAGCGTGGAGAAACCACCTGTCGCATGCGGCAGGTAGAGGTGAGTCAAGGGTTACAACCCATGTAGGTCGCCTAAGAAGCGATCAGGCCGTCACCGTGGTCGAGCCACTCACTCCAGTTGGGAAGTAGTGGCTTGGGCGTCGGTCGGCTGACAACGGCATCTGAAGTACATGATTCACTCGGTACTACCGACTGCGAGGCTCCGAGGCGGATGTTGACGGGGAACTCCCGTCGATAGTGAGCAACACTGTAGCTACCCCCCTCCTCCAGCCGACAGGCTGTCGATTGCGCTTTACTGCTCTTACTGGCTACGGGAGCACCCCCGCCGGGATTACAGGTCCTGTGTTGAGATCTATTGGTTTAGGAGAATGGTGAGCACGCTCTCGTTCAGATCTGTTCAGTAGTCACAGCTGACAAGTGGACAACTGGTGAACCGTATCCGGTCGGAGAGAACAGGGGTTGGAGCCTGCTTGGGTGGGTCGCTGCGAGACGAGCCGTTTGTAACTCTCGAGTGGGGTGAGGTGGGAATAACAGGGGAGACTCAGCCACAGCCCAGCACACGATGGTGCTGACGTGGTCGCCCGCCGTTCCCGCCTTGACCACATGAACGGACGTTACAACATACTACTGCCACGTTGTTTCGACGTTCAACTGCGTCTCGCTGGCTCCCATGGAGGCAGCGATGACTAGTCCCCGCCAACGCATACGGGAACGGACGGCTCGCGAAGCACTCGATATACATCTCGCACACGCACAAGCAATCATGCGGTGTGAGTCGACTGTCGTCCGTGCGCATCTTGAGGCAGCACGTGAGCAGTGTCAACGCCTTCCACCGACACCGATTGTTGAGTGTCCCGTCTGCGGAGCGGCCGGTCTACCAGAACGGATCGCCGACCACGGCTGTCCCGTGGAAACTCACAACGACTGAATTCCCCTGACCTCTCACGTTCTTACAACACAATCTATGGATAAGCAGGAACGAACATTTCGGTCTAACGCCACCGATGAGGGCTTCGACATCTTCCACGGCCGTGAGTACATCTCCTTCCGCACAGATAGCCACCTCGCGCCAAATTCAACAGTAGTTGAACAGCATCTCAAGGGAAAAGAAGCCGTCATCCTCGCGTACAACGAAGCCAATAATGAGGTCGCACTCATCCCGCTATCAGCAGATTACGATCGGGGTGATGTCTACTCGCTCAAACGCAGCGATGGGAGTACGGTAATCGCCGCAACAGGATTCTTCAAAGAACACGATCTCTCCGTGGACCAAACTATTCGGTATTCACCGGAATAGAACGGCGACATCGGCGGCGATAACGTCCCTGGTGGGTTGGTTATCGACCTCGATGAAGACGGAGAGATCTACGCGGCTGCCCACCATCAACATCTACTGACGAGACCTAGCACGGCTACACACCTAAGTAGGCTCCCACACAAACACGATAGATCGCCGGACTGTCTCTGTCCGTAGACAGTCGACGTGCGCTCCGAGACCAGCTATTCTTTTTGCGTCGTTCGTCCCGTCTCTAGATCGACCCGACATCAGCCATCGTAACACAGCCCAGTACTCTAACCCCCCTCTGCGGATACTTAGTCTAGGAAACGAACCAGCGACACATCAGCGTTGAATTGGAGACGAACTGGCAATACATCACCGTAGAACTGGAGACGAACTACCGGCACATCAGCGTTGAATTGGAAACAAACTGGCGACACAACAGCGTGGAACTAGAGACGAATTAGCATCAAATCCCCGTCCTAACAGCTCCAAGCCAAGACTTTCAGAAAGCAAAATGCGGATCGCTGTTCGGCGAGAAATCCACTTCCAGCAACCACAGCTTTTGCCCGTTATTGCTACCACTACCAGGCATTCTATCACATCTCATATGCTTCTAGCAGAAATTCTGGACTATAATCACAAGACAGCACCGGGATTGCGGGAGTCCTTCATGAAGTGCGTAATGACAAGACGGCAGCGGGATTACCGGGTATCCTTCATGAAGCGATTCTGAATCCGGCAAGTGTTGGTCGACACACCGTAATGACAAGACGGGAGCGGGATTAGCGGGGTGCTTCATGAAGTGCGTAATGACAAGACGGGAGTGGGATTGGTGGGGGTGTTTCATGAACCAAATGTGAATCTTGTGAGTAGCAGCCGATCCCGCATAATGACAAGACGGGGGCGGGATCGCGGGGATGCTTCATGAAGTACGTAATGACAAGACGGGAGCGGGATTGGTGGGGTGCTTCATGAAGTAATTTTCGACCCAACAACCCCCGGCTAACATCTTATAATGACAAGACGGTAGCGGAATTCGGGGTATCCATAATTAAATATATATCTATATTGTTAGGTCATCTAATGACAGGAAGGCGGCGGGATTGCGGGGGGTGGTTCATGAAACCGCTACCAGCCAAATCAGTCTCATACGTTCAGCCATACGACAAGAGAGTTTTATAGACTCTATTAACGAACTTGGGGTTGTCTAATACGTTCAGCCGAATTCACACAATTAGGGTTCAGGGGAGATGAAGTTCAGTGGATAGTCGCGTAGCGAACGGTTCGGGACGGAGCCGAGAAACGGAGGCGGGAAAGTGGGGGAGGCGGGAGGCGGACAAAGCGAATACTATCAGAGATATGATAGTGGATGGAACCCTCGGAGAGCGGCGCAGAGGACCACGGAAGAGCCACGACCAGTGTCGGCGACGAAGCGAGACAGCAACGACTGCGAGGTAGCAGGAGAGCTTGACTCGGAGGACCGACATCGAACGAGGGACGAACCGGCCACGAAGGTCGATGACGGACCACCAGCTGATCGATAGCACTCCAGAGGCGAGCCACGACACCACCAGCAGGACTGACCCGGCAGCAACAACCTGACGAGCGATGGGAAGTGAGAATCGACCAGCGACGACCCTCGGCGATTAGACGAACGACTAGCGAAGTCGGCCCGACGACCAGGAAGCAACACAGCGACCTCGACCACCATCAAGAACGAACCACCGAGCGCGCGACAACATGGAGGGACCGCCGAGACGACACGACACCCGATGACGAACAGCGGCGGCGTGGCGACGACAGAAGGTGGGGGCCAGATCACGATGCGAGAGTGCGGGGTGGGAGGCGCGGTCGACGACATCGAGAATCGCGGTCGCGATGTGAGCGGTGTGGTGTGGGTGGGCGGGGAGACGCGACCGTGACCGTACCAGATGTGACGCGACGGTGGGGGCGGAGGCGACAACAGCGAGACAGCGATACTACGGGAGCGGCGAACCGACGGGGACGGCGAAGGAAATGACGACATCGCGGACCTCAAAGACGAGTTCGAAGAAGTCGAAGAGCTCGTCGGTGTGATCAACGACATCGCCGAGCAGACGAACATGCTCGCGTTGAACGCCAACATCGAGGCGGCACGCAGCAACAGCGACGGCTTCGCGGTCGTCGCCGACGAGGTGAGGAACCTCGCGAATCGCTCGCAAGACCAAGCTGACGAGATCGAAGATATCGTCGCGAGGATCAAGGAGAAGGCTTCCAAAACGACCGCCGAAGTAGACGCAGCCAACGACGAGATACAGTCTGCGAGAGACGACATCCAAGCCGTCCTCGAGAACCAAAAACAAATTCTCACGGCAGTTGAGCAAACTGAGAGTGGGATCAGCGAGATCGCGGAGGCAACAGACGAACAGGCAAGCGTGGCCGAAGAGATATCGAGTGCCGTCGACGACGTCTCCGAACGAGCGACTGTCGTGAGCGAGGAGATCGCAGAGATCGCGGCCGAAAACGAGAGCCAGACAGAGATGGTCTCGGATCTCACCCGACAGGTCGAACAGATTGACCGCGAACTTGCGAGTGTGATGGACACGTCTGTCTGAGAGGTCCACGCCCCGCAAACGAACCGGCACACCCCAAGTTTCCGCTGTAAATCCCCGAAATATCGATAGTTCAGACTGTCTCCCACAGCCGCATCTCCAAACTCTACACACGGGGACCCCTAGTTTGGAGTGAGGTCCTCAAAAGCCAAGAGACGATCCAACCACGGCCAGAGACCTGAAAGGTCTACAGATTAAAACACGAAGTATATAAAAGTGGTATAGCTCTAACTTCTTGTTAGGTCTAATAGACAATTACAGCACTTTATTCTCCGTTTTTGTTGTTTATTTATTGCCTTCACCATTACTTATATTATATAGTACTGTAGTAGTGTAGAATACCTCGAGACGAACTGCTGGTGAGATTCTAGATCCCCCTCTAGTCTAGTTCTCCATTGAAAAGACGGTTTGAGACAACCCAAACAAGACGGGAAGCGAGAGCCAAACCTAGATCGAACTCACGCTACAGACCATTTCGTCTGGAATCTCTCGGTTCCATTGCGCCACCAATCCTCTTGATACACTCACTCCAAACTGGGGGTCCCCCTCTGTATCAATTTCTCGACAATCTCACTCCAAACCGGGGGTCCCCTATATCAGATTCCCAAGGTACTCACTCAAAACTGGGGGTGGGGTGAGACACTTCTCACTCAAAACTGGGGGTGTAGACTGAATTCTTATCCCCGACAAAACCCGAGCAGAAACCCACACACTCGGCAAACTCACTCCAAATCAGGGGCGGCAAATTTATCACCCCCACGCACAATTCCAAAAATCATGGGTGACACAGGCGAAAGCGGGTTCTCGGTCGACCAGGTGATCGGGAACTCACCACGAATCTTCCAAAACAAGTCCCTCGTCTCGGTCGGTACTGTCCCCGACGAAGGCCGAATCGTCGGGCGGCAAGAGGAGATCACGAACGTCGCACTCAGTCTCGAGGACATCATCTATAACGATGTTCCAGATAATATCCAAATCTACGGGAAGACCGGCACCGGGAAGAGCCTCGTCTCACGGCACGTCTCCTCTAAAATCGCTGAACGTGCCCAAGAAAACGGGGTCCACGCGACCAATGTATACGTCGACTGCAACGCGAACAACACGATCACCCGCGCTTCACGAACACTATATTTCTCAGTTTTCGACGAACTAGACGAGAAATACGGGGTTAAGGCACAACCTAGTGTCTCCCCGCCACCTAAGCGTGGGGTAGGGTGGAAAACATACACCGAGGAGCTCTGGGATATCGTCGACGACTACTACGACGGGCTCGTTATCATCCTCGACGAGATCGATCTGCTCGAAGACTTCAACAACCTTCTCCATGCCCTCTCGCGCGCCCGTGAAAACGACGAGATAGAGACCTACATCTCCATCGTGCTCATTAGCAACAAGACGACACAGTTCCGAAACAAGGTCAACCAGCGCGTCAAAAGCTCGATGGGCGGGTCCGAATTCGTGTTCTCAGCGTACAACGCTGACCAGCTGGAGGACATCCTCGAGAATCGTCGCGATGCCTTCGAGGAAGGCGTCCTCGGTGACAACACGATCGAAAGAGCAGCAGAGCTCGCAGCCGACGAACACGGAGATGCCCGAAAAGCGATCGAGTTACTGAACAAGGCCGGCATGATGGCCCGACGGAACATGGATGAGACCGTCACCGAGAACCACGTCACCGAGGCAAGAGACCTCGTTGAAGCGGATCTCCTATCGAAAAGCATCAGCACACTCCCAGACCAAGCGAAACTCGTCTTGTATACACTCACAAAGCGGCTCGATGGGAGGGGTGACACCGTCTCAACGTCGCAAGTCTATGACCGCTACCAGACTGTGGCGAAAGACGTCGAGTCAAACGTTCTTGGCTACCAACGTGTCTCAGACCTCCTAGACGAATTGGAGTTCCTCGGGGTGACAATGAGCGAGCGAAAAGGTCGCGGCGACAGACGTGGAATCAAGAAGGACCATGAGCTGAACCACCGTCCTGCGATCGTGCTCGCAGCAACACTCGCCGAAGACCCACGCCTACAAACCCTCGAGAGCGTCTCCTCACCCGAGGATATTCTCCAGTGAAATCCTGAGACACAACCGCGCAGGGTTCGAGAAATCACTGTAATTTTTGTATGATACATATATAAACATATATAAAGTATAATACTATATTTGCGTGGACTGGTGTCGAGAACTGAGCCCATTAATACCCGGCTCTATTGGTAGATCGCGATGTGACCGGCTCGCTTCTCGGCAACCGCCGAAGCTGGAGAATTAGAGTTTTCTCGCTCAAAATTAACCAGCCGACATATGTGATTCTACGTCTAGGTAGTCAGATCGATAATATCAGCTGTCTCGAATCGCTCCTGGGAGACACCCAGTCGGCGGAGTAGCACGCGCCAGGAGATGTCTCGTGCCCGCTATTCACCCATTGATAGTGATTACTGTAAGTTTTTACCGCCGTGACGATCCGTATCGGCATTGAGGGCGGCTGAATAAGCGTCCCTCGACGCCGCCTCTGAAACTATTCGCAGTAATCACTATGAGTCGTGATTTCGAAGCGTTCACTCGTCGATCACATCATCAACTGTACCGGCTGTTGTGACCAATTTGCCTACTTCGCGCTCAATGGAGTCTTCAACTGTGTAGACGACAAAAAAAGTAGAGATAGCTTGCTGTATCAGACCAGTTGTCAGACATATATGACAAAACGGCATGGTGATGCGCCCAGATTCGGAACCGTCCGTACCCACCAGAGGGGTATCGATAAATACAGTTGAGACACTGAGCTTAGCCGTTCGAATCGACATCGCCGAGTACGGCCAGAGCGCCGGTGCTGCTGGTCGCAAAGAATACGGCACCGCCGACGAGGATCGGTGGGATAGTCACGGAGTGAAACGAGTCCAACACGTAGTTCCACTGTACGTCCCCCGTCTCGCGGTCGAAGACGGTGATCGTCTCACGGAGTTCGGTAGAGACGTACTCGGATCCGTCGACCATGGCAATCACCGTGTCGCTCCCGATACAGAACCCCTGGGCGTACACATCGTCGTCGTGTAGCACCCGCGTCGTTTCGGCCGCGAGATCGACCGCGAGTAGCCCCTCGGCGTTCGCCACGAACGCTGTCTCCCCGTCCACGGCCACCGTCGTGCTTTCCGTCCTGTCGATCTCGGCCAAGCCGATTTCCTTGGTCCTCTCCCCCGTTTCGGGGTCGTGGACGCCGAGACTGTTCCCGTCTACGACGAAAACGCCCCGCTCGGTCGCTACCGGATCGGCGCTCGTCGACACCTGCTCCAGTGCTTTCGTCCAGCGGGTTGTTCCGTCCTCGACGTCGAACGCCGCGACGCTGTCCGTGCCGTCGACGGCCCCCACCGCGTAGACGGTGCCGTCGTGGATCGCGGGCGTGACGCGCTGCTGTGTCACCCTAGCCGTCTCCCAATGTGGTTCGCCGTTCTCCGCTCGGAAGGCTTCGAGGCCGTCACGGGATGGAACGACGACGACACCCGACCGTTCGTCGACGGCGAGCAGTTCCGGAGTGTACGTCGGCCTCCCGCCGGTTTCGGACTCTTCGAGCAGCTGTCGCCAGAGAACGTCACCGTTCTGTCGGTCGAGGGCGACGAGCTCCTCGTCGTACGCCACGAGGAAGCGTTCGTCGACGAGCGCCCTTCCATGGTCGCCGTCCCCTTCGAGAAGTGTCCGCCACTGTTCGCTACCATCCTGTGCGTCGAGTGCGATGGCGCTTCCCTCGTTGCTGGGGTCGAAGTTTGTGGTGTAGACGATTCCGTCGGTGATCACCCGATCCCACCGTGTGAAAGTCGCCGACTCCCACGCTAGGTTTCCCCGCGGAGGTGCGGAAACATCCGACACAAACGTGTTCGCGCTGTTTGCCCCGTGTTGTGGCCAAGTCCCGTCAGGGACGGCGGGCAACGGCGTGTCCGGCCTGCCCAACGGAAGGACCGATAGGCACCCCGATAGTGCTGCGGTACCGACACAAGCCGTCGCGAGGAATGTACGCCGGTTCATACGGGCGATTGACGGGTCAGTGACCGAAGTCTCGTGCTTTCTGGAGGGCGCATTCCTGTCGTCGTTCGTTTGGGTAGTGTTTAAATACTCATGCTTGATGTGTAAGCGCGTTCTATCAGCTAATTCAGCTATGAATTCACGGAATAAATGTCGTGACAACTCTTCTATGACACCCTAACACCATCACTAGAAATCGTAGCTGTGTGGTGGCCACTCGCGAACCGTGGTCATATTGCCGTCCTAGAGAAGTACTTTCACTCCGCTCACCCGAAGTATAAGTTATAGAGCGTGTGATTTTGAGGTGAGGGAGCAAAGCTGAGTCGGTCTCACCGACCGAACCAGCTATAAAACACTGTCACACGCTCCCTCTCCCCCTGAAAAGAGTTGCCGATCTCGTGAGAATGACCCCCGATAATCCAGAGACGGTCCGTGGCACCTGCTCATTCTGTGGCGATACAGTTACCGGCCGACACGCGATCATCGAGTATGAAACAGATAGCGGTAGACCGGGCGTGTGGGCCGAATGCCCCGGCTGTGGCGAGATCGTCGATCCCATGAATGCTCAGTAAACAGTTCATCCGGCAGATCGTCAGTCTCGAGCCGTCATCGACAACGCACCACGAGTGCCGTCACTGTGGATACAGCGTGGAGAAAGACGTCGATGAGTGTCCACAGTGTGGCTCTCGCGAAATCGCGGCCTACGATCTCGAGTAATTGCTGAGGTGGTCACGGTGGGGAAAGAAGGTTCAATACCTTATGTAGCACCCGAGCGCTAACATGGCTCCAATTGTTACATAAGGTATGGAGCAGCCGTCACCACCCACCTCGCTCCCGAAGTATCTCGCAGAGGGGCTCCCCAAACAGGATACGGAGACACTCCAGGAGGTGCAGAACTATATTGAGGCGCTCATCGAGTATCGCGACCAGTCGGTCGACACTGACGACCTTCCCGAGGCTGCCGAGCCCGTTGAGGAGTCCGATAGCGAAGGAAGCGGGACCGTCGTCAAAGAGAAAGTTACCTGTGGCGACGATAGCTGTAAGTGCGCCAGCGGAGACCCCGCGGATATGCACGGCCCGTATCTCTATCGCTACTATCGTGAAAACGGGACGATGAAATCGGAGTACATCGGTAAGCCGGGAAGCGAGTAGGGTGGATCAGGATAGTCGGGGTTCCAACGATCCCATAGGGTGTCATAGAGGAGTTGCCACGATATTTATTTCGTGAATTTACAGCCGAATAAGCCGATAAAACGCACTTGCGTATTGACTGTCAAAAATTCTGCCAGCTCAACGAGAGGTTCAGCTACCTGTGCGAGATACAGGACGCGTATCTCGTACGGTGGCAACTAAAGGAACTTGACCTCCTATCTTGTAATCACCAAGTTACTCTATCTCAGATGCTGCGTTATCGGGAATGTCAATTCTTACGGTCGTTCCGTTATCTATTTCAAATAAAATGTCTCCGTTAAGTATCATCACTGCCAACTTGAGTTGCCACAATCCTAGTCCAGTCGTGTGTTTCAGTGGGTCTTCTGTACCTCTGTCTAGAGCGTTGAGTTCCGCTACAGGAATCCCTGGACCGTCGTCGCTAATGATCACGCAGTAGCCTCCCTCTGAGGTTGTGATCGTTACTACCACCGACGAAGCTGCGTAATTAACCGCATTTTCTAATGCACTTTCGATCGCGCTCGTGGCAGCCCGTTGATTCGTGGCTATCATAGCCGTTTCCGGCATGTCGGTAGTGACGGTCACGTCCGTGCTCGAAAGACGGTCTAATACTGCCTCTACTACTTGCGTGAGATCGACTTGACTGCTAGATTCTTGGGCCGAAACAAACTGATCGATCTGCTTTGCTTGCTGACTGAGAGCAACAACGTCATCGGCAGCCCCAATGATCGATGAACTGTGTTCCTCCACGTTACTTGGAAGGGCCTCAGCGTGGCTCTTTACAATATCCATCCGGTTTCGAAGGTTATGTCTAAGCACTCGGTTCAAAACGGACAGTCGCTGTTGGCTGATCTCACGGTCGCTCACGTCACGAAAGCTGAGTACACTTCCAAGCCTGTTGCCATGTGGACCGGTAACGGCTGATAGCTGCGAATCGTACTGTCGAACCCCAGCAGACGTTTCGAGAGAGATAGTCTCGCTAGCCACGATTTCGTCAATCTCGTACCCTATGACGTCGTCAATTTTACTATTTAGAAGCTCGCTCCGCGTCGTGTCGAGTTTCTCGACGACGATCCGGTTGCTCTGTATGACTTGCTCATCTGCATCAACGACAAACATTAGATCGTCTGTCTGTTTGATCAGCGCCTCTTCACCGAGCGTTCCGACTGCCGGAATCGAATTGAAGAGACCATACCGGTAGCGAGCACCAGCCAAGCCTGCACAGACGGTAATCGTCCCGGCATCAAATACAACCACCATCGCGGTCGCTGTTATCTCAAAGGTTGAGAGGTTCCAGAGCAAGAACGACCCGATAGGGATGGCTGAAAGTGATAGACCCTGCTGTAACGAGAAACGAGCGTCGTTTTTATTTTGCCGAAATAACAAGTAGCAGCCGGAAGCAACCAGCGAAAGTACATACGCAAAAACGACTGTGGCAGTAAAGCCTGTAATCGCTGGTGGTAATTCAACCGGACTTGCTTGGAGACCAACACGGAGTGGGACTAGCAACACCGGTACTGTCAGTGCCACTATCAACCGACGACTGATCGCCGGACGCGCTCCGGTGTACTGAAGCGTAAATACAAACCACGGCGCAGTCATCAGGTTCCAGGTCACAAGTGGCAGGAGCAACCACACCTGATCATTCGTCTCTGGACCCGGAAGCCACGGTATAATACCGACTGCTGCGGTGAGAACGCTTCCAACACCCAAGATGCCGACAGCCGTTGCCAGTGCGAGACGACCGAGCTGTGGATCCATCCGCAGTACTGAATAACTAAACCAACACAGCCAGCCCCCGGCAAAGAGTCCGATAATCAAGAATCCGTATATAAGCGCTACCACGTATGAGAGATAGTATCAGATCATTATACCATTACCGATTGAAACTGCGCAAAATGTAGAATTGCGTCTATTTTGGACGGCCCTCTACTGCTGAGCTGACGCTCTGTATCTCGCACGACTTTCCTGACAGGTAGCGGGGAAGTACGCGATCGGTACATGAATGCCCTGTACTGAGCGATCCACAGGTCAGTCAACAAGGTGTGAGAAGAGTTCTATGACACCCTCATCCCAGTCAAATAGACATGTGCCAGTAAAACGACGTTACAGCGCCCGTGAGTCGGGTTCGACGATACTGGCGAACGCGACGTTCTCTTTGACTTGCTCGATCTCGACCGACAGCTCATCACCTGGTTGTCCGCCGGGAACGATCACGACGTAGCCGCGTTCAACCTTCGCAATGCCGTCACCTTGATCACCAGTCGTCTCGATCGTCACGTCGCGGATTACACCTTCGTCTACGGGAGGACCATCCGACGTCGGAGTTGGTTCTTGCGCAGCCGATTGGGGTTGCTCTTCCTGAGTCTTCTTGCTTGCCGAGGATTCCGATTTCAAGATCGCGACGCGATACGTTTCGTCGGCAGCAAGCGCGTCGTGTTCAATTTCACTCGCGGGGACATCCACGATATATGAGCCATCACGTTCTTCGATTTGAGCACTGAACAGAGAGCGAAGCGAATCAGAAATCTCGATCATCAGGTATCACGAGTTGTAGCTAGTCAACGTATCTAAATCTCGCGTTTCGCGCTACTCTGAGGTGGTAATCTAGTGTATGCTGAAGAGACCACGCAGATCCCGAACAGAAACTCCTCAAAAGACTAGTGCCGCTTCAACGCTGGACTGCTAGAAACGACTGATAGACGGTCTGTAGGGTGAATCTAGCAGATCACAACTGAAGGCCCACTACCCTCTCATCGTCGAGGTCGTGCGAGCGTTAGGCCAACCCAGTCTCG
>NZ_NHNZ01000084.1:0-842 GCF_002727095.1 Halorubrum sp. C191
TATGGAAACGCGGCTACCCGGGCGAACCACGTCTAACGACAAAATAATTACGCCGTCCGGGGATCTGCTGTTCTCACAACCGGCAGGCGGTCGGAACGTGTCTGCGGTGCGGTCGCTGTCTGGCGATAGCTGACGCTCACGCAGGGCCTCGGCCGGCCACTGAGGGCCGCCGGTCTGGCGGCCCTCAGATCCCTCGTCTATGCGGTTACACCCGGTGGATCGTACGCTTCTCCCCGATCAAGCATGTGGTAGATCGATACCAGCACCTTCCGAGCTGCTGCCACGATCGCTTTCTGTGAATTCTTCCGGCTTGCTAACCGGTCGTAAAACCGACTGAGATACTCGTCGTTACTCGTATGAACTGCGGTGTTTGCTGCTTGGACGAGTAGCCATCGTACACGCCCTGATCCACGTTTCGAGATGCTCCCTTCGATCCGCGAGTCGCCTGACTCGCGGATCACCGGGTTCAATCCCACGTAACTGACAACCTCCTTGTCACCGTCAAACCGGTCGATCCCACCCAACTCCGCGTAGATTGTCAGCGCAGTGTAGTAACTCACACCGGGAATCGTCATGAGCAGCTGGGTCTCCTTCAGAGACCCAGCGCGCTCTTCGATCGTCTCATCGAGCTTCTGAATCTCTTCGGTGAGCGACTCGATCAGGTCGAGGTACGACTCGAGCAGCGTGTCGAACGGCGTCGGGATCGAGAGTCCCCGCAGGGACTCTCGTCCCTCCACGGTTAGCGGTTTCACGTCTTCGGTGATGCCGTGATCGGAGAGGAGTCCATGGACCTTGTTGGCGTACTTGGTACGGTTTTCGACCAGGGTCTGTCGCCCGCGCAC
>NZ_NHNZ01000068.1:0-2070 GCF_002727095.1 Halorubrum sp. C191
CATTAGGCGTATAAATCAGTACAAAGAACGCGACTGAACTGTCGGCTCAAAAACCGGATCCGCACCCGGGTCGGATTCGACGTTCCCCGAGACGAACGAGATCTTCTCGCGCTCGCGTTCCGCAGCTATCGGGCTCATCCCTCCGAGATAGTGGTTTCTGAACGTCTCCCAGTCTTCCCNNGCGCGCTTCACCCAGCGATAAATCGAGTTCGGTTCGACGTCGACGATCGGCTCGTCGGGGTCGCGTTCGTATGAGAGCGTCCGAATGGAACTGGCGAGTTCCTTCGGGATCGGCGTCTCGCGGTACTTCCCCCGCTTCGCGTAGTCGTTCCACACGCGGAGGAAGACAGCAAAATACAGTGAGAGAACCCGTTCAAGTCTTTCAACGCATTAACGTATGACCCCTTTACCTCGACAGTTCCCTCTACGGTATCTGCTCCAGCTGGTTGAATTGGCATCCCTTCCGACGATCCAAAGGGTGTCCGAATTACCCCAATTGACTCGTACTGATACTGGTCATTTGGCATATTATAGAGATTCAAGGAGAATACTGGTGGCTTTAGCCACCAGATGAATCCGACAACTCCTACGCAATCCACCGTCGATGGCAAGGCCGGATATTCCACGCCAACCGACACTATCAACAGAACGGTGTTCATAACCAGTTATGAAGCCAGAAAATGAGTCGAACCATCCGAACCTTTGAGGCCACGATTACGAACCAGCAACAGGTTCGTGACGACCTCGACCAACTCGGATGGGCCGCCTCAAAACTCTGGAACGTCGGTCGCTACTACGCACAAGAACAGTGGGACGAAACAGGCGAGATTCCCGATGACGGGGAACTCAAAGCCGAACTCAAACGCCACGAACGCTACACGGACTTACATTCTCAATCCAGTCAGCGCGTTCTCGAAGAACTCGCTGAAGCGTTCAACGGCTGGTTCGGAAAGCGTCGGAACGGCGACGACCGTGCCCGACCGCCCGGCTACCGCAAACACGGAGACTCCCACCCGCGTTCAACCGTGTCGTTCAAAGCGGCTGGCTTCAAGCACGACGCACAGTTCACCCGCGTTCGCCTCTCGAAAGGCCGCAACCTCAAAGAACACCGTTCAGACTTCATTCTGTGCGAGTACGAGACTCGTCCGGACGTTGACCTGACCGAGTGGGACATTCAACAGGTTCGCGCGATCTACAAGCGCGACGAGTGGCGGTTACAATTCGTTTGTCGAACCACTATCGACCCGGAACCGCCGGGTAACGAGGTGGCTGGTGTTGACGTCGGGATTTGCAACTTCGCCGCCGTCTCGTTCGGCGGGGAATCTGTGTTGTATCCCGGTGGCGCACTCAAAGAGGACGAATACTACTTCACGAAGAAGAAAGCCAAGTGCGACGATTCCTCGTCCCGTGAAGCGACTCGTCTTGACCGGAAGCGGACTGACCGTCGGACGCACTTTTTGCACGTACTCTCGAAAGCAATCGTGGAGGAGTGCGTTGAACGGGGTGTCGGAACGCTTGTCGTGGGCGACCTCGGCGGTATCCGAGAAGGTGACGAGAACAGTGAGTCCCGCAACTGGGGCGACCACGGGAATCTCGACTTGCACGGGTGGGCGTTCGACCGCTTCACGACGCTACTCGACTACAAAGCGGAAGCCGAAGGCATCGACGTGGAGTTGGTGTCGGAACGCGATACGTCGAAGTCGTGTTCGGCGTGTGGTCATACAGACGACAATCAGCGCGTCGAACGCGGACTGTACGTGTGTGAGAAGTGCGATACGGTTGCGAACGCGGACGTGAACGGCGCGGAGAACATTCGGCAAAAGGTACTCCCGAGTCTCGCTACGGATGGCGGTGATAGGGATAACGGTTGGTTGGCACAGCCAGCGGTTCACCTGTTCGACCGTAGTGAGGGTGTTTTCGCCCCACGAGAACAGGTTACTAACCGCGAACCCTAATATCCCAACTCAGCGGTGCGGTGCCGTGGGATTCCCGCGTCTTCAGGCCTGTCTCTTACCCACAAATTCTATTCCCGTAGCTGAGAAGTTGAGGCTGGGAGATGGGACGAGATCA
>NZ_NHNZ01000167.1:0-11384 GCF_002727095.1 Halorubrum sp. C191
TCACAGCGAGTATACTCAGTTGATGAGCCGCACATCGAACGGCCGCTGGTGAAAGTAGACACACCAGCGGCCGGGTTTTACGCACTCAATGGGACGAGTGTGTTATCATTTCCACCAGATCAAACGAAAGAAGAGATCTGTGCGTGCTTCGAGGCAATCCGCGAGCAGAATCCCGGCAAGCGGATTCTGCTCGTCTTGGACAATTTCTCTTCACACATCTGCAAGTACACACGCAAGCGCGCTCACGAGCTAGGCATTGATCTGGTCTTTCTCCCTGTTGGGTCACCGCATCTCAATCCGATTGAGCCAGTCTGGAAGAGCCTCAAATGGGAGTCCTCGCCGTTGATTGTCGACGGCGAAGACGAGTACAGATCACTGCTTGATGAGATATTTGGGAACCTCACAGAGAAGCTCAGCTTCGCTGAATCGTGGATCGAAAACCATCTCAGCGGGTTCTTCAGTAAGATGTCCTAATCACTAAACGCGGAGGAATCCTGAGCGTTGGAGATTTCAGGTTTCCAGCCTCACCGAATCCCAGTGCGGTGAGAATCCGTGTGGGATTCACGGACTGTAGCGGGTGGGACTGCTGGGAGTGCCAAGCCCCCGGTACTCCTATCCTCGGCCATGTTGGGACACCCAGAGTTGTTTGTGCCTCGGGGAGTCCGGCAGATGTCGACGGACTTAGAGTTACTTCTGTGGTGCGTACAGCAGTCGGGCACAGCATCGGTTCATTGTAAGAACCGACCGTTCACCCGACTGGTTCCGATTACTGTCTCATTGCTTGGGGCGGACAGGCCGCCATCGTAGGACTGGTCGGAATCGCTCTATTTCCGGTCTGATTCCTGTCTGTATGTAGGGCTGCCTGTCACTTTAACTCACGGATTGTCAAATCTCCGATCGGCTATCACTACGTGGACAGGCTCAGAATTGTCGGATTCATCCTGCGGCTGAAGCCGCAGGTATTCTCCTTGATACTCTATAATAATGCTAGAATCCCTCGAACTACACGCCTCCCCGGTAGCAGCCAGTCACTCCTCAAGGCCGAGTTCGGACAACACAGTTGAGTGACCAACAAAAGACATGTCCGGCGAGGTCACATCGTGGGGCCACCGCCACGTCCGGTTTTTGATCAGATCAAGGGCATTATTGTCACGAGATTTACGCTCAGCGAACTGCCAGAGCGCCCGGCCAGACTCACGCATACCGGGGGCTTTGCGTGACGTCTGCGGTTTGTAGATCCGCTCGTTCATCGGCGTGATAAAGTCGGGCTTTTCAATCTCGGTGTAGTCGACAGCGACAGTGTATCGGTCAACAAATGTTTCGTAGGCATTCTTGTACCGTTCACGTTTGCCAGCCGCGTCGCTTTGATTCCAATTAGCAGGGTACTCATTTGGATCAAGCCGCTCGAGTTGGTCGCCGTTACGATACCGAAGGCTACTCCGGGCTAAGTACGCAAGTTGCGTTGGGACAAACGGTCCATGAACATTGGTCCGGTCGGCAGCACTCGGATCCGATTCGCAGAGGAGCTCTTCAAACTCCCATGTTGCGACGCTCTCATCAACGGACCCAGCGGCAAGCACTTCCCCATCCGGTGTCTCAAGCCGGAGTTCCGGCTCGATCTGTGATGGCGAACGCGCTTCAATATCACCGTCCTCGTCCTCGGCTTCGGCTTCCGGTGGCTCCTGATACCTTAGATACCACTGGGATGACTCGACATCCGGTGGCAACACCGGTTTACTCCCGTCAGTAAGCGTCAGCTCGTCCGACATCGTGTACAGCTGCGCGCCATTATGAACGTCGGTGTCGGTGACGGGTTCTCGAAGTATTTTGGCGATCGATTGCGCTATGGGTTTCTTTTTGACAACAAAAATTACGTCCATATCATAATGCGCGGCGCGTGCTGCGTTTGTCAATACATTTGCTGGTTGATCGGTGCCTTTGTGTTCGACTTCAACGAAGTACTCGATCTCGTCTTTTTGTATCCAGATATCAGGCACAGACTCGGTTGCCTCAGTATCGAGTTGCTTGACCGTCCAGCCAGCGTCCGCAAAGTGGTTCTTGACCCAGTCCTCGTTGAGCTGATGTTCCGCTGATCCCTGGGTCATTAGTCTGACCGACTGCTCGTCGTCGTACTGGGTGACGTTTTCAGGCGAAGCGGCCTCCGGATCCGCTGTCTCGCCCGCAGTTGTCGGTACGACGACGGGATTTGTGATCAGCTTGGGCGGATCGATGTAGCCGACGTTCTC
Organism: Halorubrum sp. C191; assembly: GCF_002727095.1. Classification (NCBI taxonomy): domain Archaea; kingdom Methanobacteriati; phylum Methanobacteriota; class Halobacteria; order Halobacteriales; family Haloferacaceae; genus Halorubrum; species Halorubrum sp. C191. Next base: position 2,247 of record NZ_NHNZ01000167.1, read on the forward strand.
CCACGGAGAGTACTTGATTGAGTCAGACACGAGCGCGACGAACGCTCGCACTGTTCGCTTATCAACTGGGATCTTCGTGTAGTAGTTGGCATACTGATAGAGGTTCTCGAGTTCTTTGTCGGTGTCGTGATACCCCGCGTACAGGTCGTGACAATCTTTGCGCCCGGCAAGCACACGTCGTGCCGCACGGATGATTTCGACATCATGTTTGTGTCGTGAGACGGCCTCGTAGCGATCGCCAGAGGTGTCGATATCGAAATACCGTGTCGCATCGAGATCAAAGTTCGAGCGAATCCGATTCGTTTGGTCGTCATAGTACGTGCTAAGATCGACTCGCTCACCAGTATCGAGGTGTTTGGCGAAATCGTGTTCGGTGGCAAGTCCGTAGTTGGGCCGATAAACGGCAAGCCGCTGTGAGAGTTCGAAATCAGATTGTTTTCCGCCCCGAGAAATAATCGTCTGTAGCAGATAAGGAACATCTTGGTCGTTGAGATCGCTGATGAGCTCAACGACACCGTGTGGATTCCGCTGTGCTAACGGTAACAGATCGGGACTTTCCCGAACCGCAAGCCGACACGTCGGCCGAATGGTTCCTTCAAGCGGTGACAGATCGACAGCACACCGATCGTAGCCGTACCCATACGGCTTGACGAGATGCTCTTTACACGCCGATTCAAGCGCCCCAGTCGCCGCGCTCGCTTCGTCGTGAGTCACCGATGTTGAAGTGCCAAATCGGTCAACCTGCGTCTGGCCGGGGTCATCAAGATCATCGTCTTCATCTGGTTGGGCTTGGACCGTCGAATCAATCGGGTGAAGCACCCATTCTTGATGCGGTGCTGCCGGCCATGACAACAACTCAAGCCGCCGGAGTTTGGTGTTTGAAAACGCCGATCGGATCACCGACGCAAGCGGGTGACTCTGTGCCGGTGGCGTCCCATCGTCGCGTTCCGGTGGCCGCAACCGGAGACAACCGACGCGGGGCCACTGTGAGTAAATCTTTACCTCGTCCGTGTCAGTTGAGTCTGTCATTTGTAGTCAGGGGCAACCGCAAGGGTCTCTGCAAGCGATGCTGTCGGCGTCCCGGCCGCCGTCGCGTCAGCAAACGGGGCGGCCGGCCGGTCCGCTGTCGTGTCCGGGTAGATCCACCTACGTTGGGTGAGCGTCACCGTATCGGGCCCTGAGAGCGCTGATTCGGTGTGGGTCGGCCCCGTCGTTCGCCGTGAGAGGTCTGTCACCAGCCGTTTCAGCTTCGTTTGTGACACCACGGTGGCCGACTGTGGCCACAGCAAGCGGCGACACGCAGTTGCAATCGTCGACGCTGTCAGTGTTGTTTCAGCCTGACACGTGTACGTGGTGACGAATTCTTCGAGAGCCGTTTCGAGTGACTCCCCGTTGCTCCCGAACCGCCGGCGTGGATCGACCACTGACGGCCCGTCGGGCCCAACTGAGAGACACGTCGCGCGTGGACTCCACCAACGCCGGGCGGGGACCGCCGGGAGCTGGATCGACCGGTACTCGTCAGCGAGCGCAGCTGGCGTGTCGTACTGATCGCGAGCCACGCCATCGGTCGTCCGCACAACCGGCGGCGACTCTGGGGCGACCCATCGCAGCGGGGTGGAGGGATCATCGGACGCTGCTGTTGGTCTGAGAGGCTCCCCCCAGACGGTTCCACTGGCGAGACACTCGCTATGAGTGGACAACCGAACTGTTCCATCTGGATCAATCGTCCACTGAAGTGGCATCTCGCGAGGCACAACAGCAACGTGTCCTGACGTGATCCAATGACGGGCCGTCCGTGGATACAGGATCGTTTCCGTGTCGGCTGCCCCAACAAACGGTTCTCGTAAGATCGCGGCCGCCCGTTTGGCGGCGGCCTGCGTCTCGGTGACGACCGTTATCGCATGCGTTGCGACACCATGCGAGGCGGCCGCAATAAGTTCGCCCGGCGGGACAGACCCATCGTCATCAACCACAAGAATACTCGCGTCGCCGTCTGGCGGGCGCCGCACAGCGGTGGCCCACGGCGTATCAACACCAGACGTCGCAGTCATCGACAGTGAGTCGCCGTATTCACGAAGCCGCTTGATCGCCCGCCGTGTCACGGCCGACGCTGCCGGCCCCACCGCTCCGGATCCCGACGACGGCAGCGGCCAGTCAGCGACCGTCGCTGACGCCGGGGTCCAAAAGTTGGACGACGACTGGTCCCCACCCGGAACCCGTGGGTTATGCCCAGCCGTTTCATCGGTCCCAGGAGCCGATCGAAGCAGCGCGAGCGACTCAAGGATCGGGGGCCGGCGATCAAAGTCGTGTTGGGTCTCCCACGCCGGTGTGTCATACCCCCAGACGAGCCCCAACATGCTCGCCAGCGACGCAGCTTCAACTTCGAGTGTCGGTGAATACGCGAGGGCGTCGTACTGTTGGGCAAGCGACTGTGGATCCCCAAGCGTTCCGAGCAATCGCTGATACTCCAGCTGTTGGGTACAGAGATCAACCAACGTGCTCGCAGCCGCACCAGCCCCGGGCTGGCGGTGAAGGGTTGGGTGACACGGTGACTGGCTGCGTAGCGTTTTGGGTTCCCACTCAGCCTCGGTCAACAGCTCCCACGTCGACGTGATCGCGTCGGCGTCGTACTGCGCGGCAAGCGACGGCCCAGTGTGTTGCGTACTGTGGCGTGCGAGGTCGCGCCGCTGGAGCGTGCGTGCCTGCGGGGAGAACTGCCCAACCTGTTGTTCGACGTGGTAGGTGCCCGACCCAGCCGGCGCGATAATCGTGCGCGCAACGTGGGGAACAGACTGTTCGAGCTGCCCGTCGAGATACGTCGCCAGATGGCTCTGTGATCCGGCTCGATCAACTGTGATCGGCGTCTCCGCATCTGTCACCAGCCGGGTCGTGAGTGTCTGTGTCCGGCCGAGCGGCGTCGGATCACAAGTAACGATTTCGACACCGATCCGATCAATGAGTTGGTCTGCGAACCACGCCCCAAACCGCATCGTAAGCGTATCGACATCCTGAACGCTGGCAGAAGTTGTCTCAATCTCCGGGTCCGAGGGAATCGGGAGTGCCGAACCGCGACGGCTGTCTGGAGCTGGACACGGTCGGAGGAGATACTCCTCGTGAGCGATTCCCCGGTAACACAGGATATCGATAGCCCGAAGATTCGGCTGGGCAGCGCTGACGATCGTCCCGATTGCCTGTGCCAACACGCCCCCCATCGAATCGGCAATCCGCGCAGCTGGATCGGTGACGCCTGGCGGAATCAATCGGACCCACTGGGCGTCGGTCTCGGCGGGTGTCTGTGATACGCTCAGCACTGTTCACCTGTCGCCAACTGAGCGCGCTGCCTCGCTACTGGCCGCGGGACCTGTCGGGTGCCGGGAGTGGCTCGGCGCTGTGCTGATGGCCACCGGCGTCGTGACACCTGTTGCTCCCGATGGGTGCCCGGACGTCGTCGACGCGATCGACGAGGGCGTTCGGGACGTGTCCAGACCCTCCGCGGTGACCGGTCACGACGCCGTCGATCCACTCGTCGTGTCACGGTGCGACAGCCAGCGTGTCGCCACGCCGCAGGTGACCGCGCTCTCTGGCTCGCTCTCGTTGTCGTTCGGGCTGGCGGCGTCTCCTGTACGCCGCCGCGTCGAACGGACGCCTGAGGGCACACCTGTGACGGTCGGGGTCCGTCCGGCGGCTGGCAGCGAGCCCGACGGTACTGGTCGTCGACACCAACGGGTACCCGCTCGCTCCCGAGCGTGGATCCAGCCGTCCACCGGCGCCACACCGGCACCACAACTCGTCGTCGTCGCAACATATCGTGTAATCAGGCGGTCTTCAATACCACAGTATAAACGACCGGTTGTGAATATTGATTGTGATAATAGCCAGGCAACTCCAGGTTGGTGTGTCGGTGATAGAGACCCAATTACGGTGACGGTTACAAGTCGTCCAAATCGACAGCAGGCGCCGAGTTATGGTGACCACAATCCGACTGATAATAAGAATAAGTAGTGTAGAATTAGAGGGGCTGGTGAGAGAGGGGTTCAGGACGGAGCCCCACGATAACAGAAGTTGAGACTGGCCTTCTCAATGCATATGGAATTCTGGCGCAGTTCATAAATAGTATGAAGACGTACTCTGGCATAGAACGATGGCACGAATCACCGGCTCCTATCCAGACGACCTTGACCTCCTCATCGAGGGTGCTGTTGAGGCTGGTGTGTTTGGTGGCAAGAGCGATGCATTGCGAGAGTTCGTGCGTGAATACTTCGAGGACCACGAGAACGAACGTATTGCAGCTGCGGTGGCCCTCTACGAACGTGAGCGGATCACGCTCGGTGATGCCGCGAGACTCGCTGCTGTCGACCGGTGGTCGATGCGTGACATCCTCCGCGAGCACGGCGTTGAACTCCGCCTCGGGCTCATTGACGAAGACGACGCGGCCTACGAGGTAGCGGCAGCAAGTGAACTCGAATTTGATGAGGAGGTTTCGGATGACGAGGAGTCACGTGCGAAATGACAAGCGACGATATTCCAGCGAACCCGAGCGTCCTGAACACGACTGTCCTCTCGAATTTCGCCTACATCGACCAGCTGTGGGTAGTTGCTAACCTCTCTGGAATCTGTACGGTCCCAGTTGTTCGCGAGGAGCTCGAGCACGGTGTTGATGACCACCCATATCTCCAGTTAGCACTCGATACGCTTGACGACGAAATCCCAGTCGCCACGATTTCGGATACCGTCGCAAACAGAGAAGCCGTTGTTGGTGGGCATCTCGATCCTGGAGAAGCACAGGCGTTCGCCCTCGCCGACGCACACGACGGTCGACTGCTGACAGATGACGGAGATGCCCGGTCGTTTGCGAAAGACCAGGGCGTGACCGTTATCGGGTCAGTCGGCGTCCTGTTAGCTGCAATCGATGCTGGAAAGATCGATGAAGCGACTGCTGACGAGTGGCTGTCGACGTGGATCGATGAAATTGGGTACTACGTCCCGTATCGTACGATCTCGGAGTATCGATGACGGGCTTGCTCGGAGTTCGAAACGCCTGATTAATGTGACCATGAACACGTCTTTTACCAATGAGTGAAGCCGACAGACGGCTGTCCGAAGAGAGCGAACAACGGTTTCTTGATCTGTACGCCCACCTATTGGTGTATGTCAACGATCGATTCGATGTCATCGAAGAGATCGAAACGGTCGCTGACCTCGAACAGCACTACACTGACGAGCTTCTCCCGCTCCGAAACACGCTGTACAACGAGTCAACGACGGACCTGATAGAGGACTTCGTTGACCAGAACCCTGCTGACCTGTCGGAGGCTGATCTCGAGCAGGTCGCAGCATGGACTGACTTCATCACCGGAGAGTTTGTCGTCGTCCGCTATCGCGAAGACGACGCGATCTTCCTCGATTGGACAGAACCGCCGAAGGCATATGCAGTCCGCCCGGCTCGGCTGCCGTTCGTCGAAGTGTGGGATGAATCTGCACTTCCAGTCCCGGTTTCGAGTGTCGTCCTGTTGCCATTCGAGGATCAGATCGTCTACGATGGGTGGATCGGGGTTAAGAACATCATATTCGGGGGCTCGCTCAGCACTGACATCGACGACGAGTACGAAGAGGCCAAACATCGCTTCGGCATCATCGACTCGTTTCCAGTTCCCGAGGAAGCCGAAAAGACGGACGCCGAGGAGTTGCGCTTCTACATGAAGAACAAGCGCAACCGAGAGCGATACGCGTCGGAGATCGAGCAGTTGCGGGAGAAAACCGACGAACTGGAGCAGATTTACCATCAGGAGATGGGGAAGGCTCGAGCCCGCAGCTTGGGTCGCGAACTGCGCGAGTTGGGACTCAACGAAGCCTATGTAGCAATCTACGACGATCGAATCATCACCAGTGCTCCCTCCGAATCCGAGGTTCGCGAGCTACTCGAAGAAATCATGCCCGCTGGGAAGGCTGACCACCCCTACATCTACCACTTCGATCCGTAAACTACCCTACCCTACTTCGCTCACCCCATACGGGGTTCGCTCGTTGAGGGGAGGGCTTTGATGTGGACTCCCGGCAATCAGTCCCCGGCAATGGGCTGGTGACTCTTGCCGTTCAACGTCCCACCATTCACACGCACGTCTACTGGTGCGTCTCCGCTCCCCGACTTGGGCGAGGAACGGAGTCTGTGTGTCCGCTTTCGGGCATAGCGTAGCCCGATATTCTTCGCTGCATTGTAGTCTGCGTTGACCTCGTAGCCACACTTCTGGCAATGGAAGTGTTCGCCGTCACGGTTCGCTTCGTGCGTGAACCCACAGTCCGTTCGAGAACAGCGCTGGGACGTGTGGTTCGGCTCAACTTGCTTCACGGAGACGCCCTGTTCGGGCGCTTTGTACTCGACGTACTCGGCGAGGCGTCGAAACGCCCAGATGTGGTGCCACTTCGCCTGTGGAAGTTGCTCTCGGATGTTGGTCAAGTCCTCAAACACAATAACACCACAATCGTGGTCAACAGCTTCCGAGACGATTTCGTTGGCAACGGTGTGGATGTACTGTTTCCGCCACGCTTCTTCCCGCTTTCCGAGGCGAAGCAGGGCGTCGTGCGCGGCTTGCGTCCCGCGCTGTTGCATCTCACTACGCCGCATCTCGAATTCACGGCACCAGTGATCGTATTCGTCGCCCTGCCAGAACGTGCCGGTCGAAGCTACTGCGAGGCTGTTGACGCCGAGGTCGATACCAAGAACTGTTTGGTGCTCGGTATCTTCCGAAACCTCGGACTCGTCGGTATCGTACTTTCGCGTCGTGATGTGGAAGTAAAACTCGTCAGTCGCCTTGTCGTATTGGAGTGTGCTCGCCCGGAACTCGTAGTTCTCCGAGAGTACGTACTGTTCGTAGGGAGTCGGGCTATCCGCCGGAAGTTCAAAGTCGCACTCGACGCGCCCGTTGACAGTCGAAAGAGACACACGGTTGCGGTAGAACGTCGCGCTTCGCTTGTCGTAGACCATGCTCCACGACGTGAACTCCGGCTGGCTCACGCGTTTGCCCTGTTTCCACCGTTCGACGCATCCTTTCGTCGCTTGGACGGCACGACGGATAGCCTCTTGAACGAGGTTCGCATTGACACCCTCCCCGCGCTGAAGCGCGAGGATTCCCACGGCACCACTGGGTTGGGATATTGTGGTTTACGACGTTACCTGTTCTTGAGGTGCAAACCCACCAGTTTCCTTGTCAAACAGGAACGTCGATGGCTGTGCCAACCAGCCGTTACTCCTATCACCGCCATCCGTGGCGGGACTCGGAGATACTTTCTGTCGGATATTCTCTGCCCCGTTCACATCCGCGTTCGCTACCGTCCCACACTCATCGCACACATACAATCCACGTTCAACTCGGTTCGCGTCACGCTTGCGACCACAGCAGGAACACGACTTCGACGTGTCCTCCTCGGAGACTTCCTCGACGGTGATACCTTCCATTTCGGCTTTGTATTCGAGAAGGTCTGTGAAACGGTCGAACGCCCACGAGTGTAAGTCGAGGTTGCCGTGTTTGCCCCAGTTTTTCGACTCGTCAGAGTCATCCTCTTCGCGGATTCCCGAGAGATCTCCCACTACGATCGTTCCAACGCCTTCCTCAACACACCGTTCAACAATGTGTTTCGAGAGCGTATGGAAATAGTGAGTGCGACGAGCCAACTTCTTGTGGTTCAGCCGGGTGGCCTGCTCAGAGTTCGAGTCGTCACACCGGGCAATCCGCTTGCTGAAGTAGTAGTCGTCCTGCTTCAGACAGTTCAGCGGATACAGTTCGCTGTGGCCGTCTTCATAGGCAAGCGCGGCAAAGTTGTTGATCCCGAGATCAACGCCCACCGCCTTCTCACCGGGGGCTTCAGCCACCTCTACTTCAACCTTACAGACGAAGTGTAGTTCCCATTTCTCACCCGTCCAAACTGTTCGAACCTGTTGGACGTTCTCGACGGTCGAAAGATCAACGTCGGGGCGAGTCTGGTACTTACACAGGATGAAGTCCGACCAATACTCCTTAAGATTCGACCCCTTTGAGAGTCGAACGCGGTTGTACTGGGTGTCGAGTTTGAAGCCAGCGGCTTTGAACGTGACTGTGGAACGCGGGTGTTCGTCACCGTGTTTGCGGTAGCCGGGCGGGTTCGCTCTCGTATCTCCGTTGCGTCGTTTACCGTACCAGCCGTTAAACGCCTCAGCGAGTTCTTGAAGTACTCGCTGACTTGACTGCGAATGCAGGTCAGCATAGCGTTCGTGGGTTTTGAGGTACGTGGTGAGTTCGTTGTGGTTCGGGATGTGATCGATTTCGTCCCAGATCCGACTACACGTCCACCGTCCGACGTTCCAGAGTTTCGAGGCGGCGAACCCGAGCGAATCAAGGTCGTCTTGCACCCGAGACTGGTTCCGTATGGAAGCAGTATAGGTGCGGGTAACGACCTGTTTCGCCATATGTAACCCATGTAGATATACTTACTTGAAGGTGTGTATTTGCTCAGCGTGGAATATCCAGCCGTACCATCGAACGGTGAAGTGTGAAGTGTAGTGTCGGATTCATCCCCGCGCTAAAGCGCGAGGCTTTCTCCTCGATTCTCCGTAAGATCAGTTTCCTCTCGCAGTTGTTCGTAGAGCGCGTCCCGTGCCGTCGAGTTCGCCGTAACGCAGTTGGCGTAGGAGTCGTCGTCCCAACAGAATTCAGCGGCACGATTCGCACAGTAAAGGAACTGTCGCGCAGATTCGTGGAGGTCGTCGTACCGCTCATCGGGAACAACAAGCTTGACCGGCGCAGTTCGACGCACCTCTATGTTTCAGATTACCATCTAATGGTACTTATACGTGGGGGAGTCAGGTAGCTACCGTCGTGCGGTTGCGTCGTGCGTTGTCGGTTTCCTCTCCGACCTACTCGCTCGCTATGCTCGCTCCTTGAGGTCGGAGGCTCCACCTCGAATTATGCTGAATCGGCCGAAACCACGCATCACAGTCCCGCTATACCCGCTGTAGTCTCAAGTTCCCCACGATAATTGGCGTGACACACAGTGGTCAGGGAAACGCCGACACCCTCAGTGACAGCGGAGAACTGCGCTTTTGACCCCATCGTGTGGCCAGCACGAGCCCGGTATCGATCCAAACCGATCCCGCCACGACCCTCG